>JAKVCS010000002.1 GCA_022448365.1 Saccharospirillaceae bacterium
TTGAAACCAGTGCCAGTAGGCTGCCGTTATCAACGTTTAACGTAATATCTTGGGTGGTGTTTGTTGCAACGGCAAATGTACTGCTGGTATCGCTAAAGCTGCCGCCTAGCCCCAATAAATAGCCATGAGAAAGTGCATCTAGGTCACTAGGGCCCGCTTCCGAAACAAAGTCGTAGGTCAATTCAGCACGTGCCGAGTCTGCGGATACGCCTTGCCCTGATAGATTGAAGTTCAAGTTTGCAGTAGACGTATTGGTGCCATCTGAAATGGTATAGCTGAAACTATCCGTACTGCCTAAGCCGTCGCGCACGCCGTTGGCTACATAGGTGTAGCTGCCGTCTTCAAATATAGTTAAATCGCCATAATCACCTTCAATGGTAATGCCAGATAAACCAGTACCCAATACAGTCACTGACTCTCCATTGGTATGAGTAACCTGAGTAACAACGCCTCCTTCGGCAATACTGTCACTAACGTCGCCTGAGCTAGCGGCATCGATAACATTACCTGATGTTGTAATGCTGCCCGCAAACGCATACTCGGTTAACGTTGAAGTCACATCAGTTTGTTGCAGTAAGGTGAGCGTGTTGCTAAGTAGTGCCTCGGCGACTGCATCGAGCGCTACGTCGACCAGCAAACTTAGACCTAACTCGTTAAGACCCGTAGTGATTCTGCTAACTAAATCCGCTGCGCCAATTGAATCAGCCGTGCTAAGAGCAGGTTCAAGTATGAGTGCCCGTACTATAGTTCCTAGTCCAAGACTGTTCAGAACACTGGCATTAGTGCCGTTCAATGCGTCTTCTACAGCAGTTAAGACTGCATCCTGATTCTCTTCACCAAGAGCAACGCCACCGCTACCTAACTCCGTCAACGTAATTGAGCCGTCGCTGTTTTGGTCAAACAAGGTTTCTAAAGCGCTCTCGTCATTGCGCACAACAACCGTATAGTCTCCAGCAGGTAGCCCTGAGAATTTAGCAACCAGCGTATTGTTACCTGTTAACCCCAGAAGATTAACGCCTGCGACATCTCCAATTAACGGGTTATCAGGAGTCATAGCTGTAGCGACTACATTGCCACTAGAATCCACAATTTCAATAATGTAGGCATCGGCAACGGCAACGAGAGCCTCTTGGCTAACTTCAACCACTATTTCACCGAAGAACCCAGGGTCAACCGTAAGCGTGGTACTTGCAGTTGGGGAGCCCGCAGCAGGCGATCCTTCTGCTAAACCAATGACCTGTAAATCACTGTCGGTGACAGGGGCATTAACGATAGCAGTTTGCGCACCGAGCTCCATATCATTACTGTCGTTTTGTGCGACAACTGGCGGGAAGTCACTTCCCGAAATAGTAATGGTGAGCGCCGCAATATCAGAGGTTTCACCATCTGACAAGGTGTAGTTAAATACTTCATCTTGTCCAATAGCACTGCGGTCACCATCGGCGGTATAGGTGTAAGTACCATCTGCGGCAATTTCAAGCACGCCATAGTTACCTTGGATAGTAACCGTGCCTGTGGCAGGAACCACAACACTGTCGCCTGATGCGTTAGTAACCAGCGTCACTTGAGCGCCGTCTAAAATGGTATCCGCACCCACGCCACTTAAATCACCGTCAATTAGGTTACCTTGCGCCACTAAATCACCTGTGTAGGTGTATTCCGTCAATGTGGTGGTGATATCAGTGTCTTGCAAAACGGTTAACGTATTGCTGAGTAACACGTCGGCAAGAACAGCAGCGATATCGTCTAAGAAACCTAACAATCCAAGATCTGTGAGTGGACCCGTGATCGCTCCTACGAGGTCTCCTGCACCGATTACAGTAGTGGTGTCTAGAACTGTTTCTAAAATACCTCTTACCTGGGTGCCTACAGTGCCTAGCGGAATGCCTAGAATACCGCCGTTCAACGTTGTTTCGACCGTATTAAGCACGACATCCTGGTTTTCAGGCCCGAGGACCACACCCGCTGTGCCTAGTTCATCAAGGTCAATATCGTTGCTGTTGTCGTTGTCTAACAAGTCTTCGAGTAAGTTTTCATCGTTGCGAACAACCACGCTATAAGTGCCTGCAGCTAGACCTGCTAGCGAGAAGGAGATGGTTTCATCCCCTGAGACATTGAATATCTCAAGTCCGCCAACGTCCGTAAGTTGCGAGTCAGCGCTGACTCCTTGATAGACCAGCTGGCCACTTTCGTCGTATACCTCGACTATGTAGGCATCGGCAACAGCAACAAGTGCAACTTGTTCGACTTCTATGAGCACTTCACCCACATTATCAGGTGATACCGTAAAGGAGGCGCTTGCATCCACGCCACCTGTAGATTCTGCTAAGCCAATCACCTGCACGTCGCTGGTGGTTTCCGGTGGATTTACAGTAACCACAGGTTCGCCCATATCAACGGTGTTACCGTCGTTTATAGCATCGAGAGCCTGTACGACAACATTCTGACTTGCTGTGCTTGCCGAGTTACCTGCTTCGTCGGTGACTGTTGCCACCACCGCGTAGGTACCTGCTGGTAGCGTTGTGCCTGTTAAATCAAGGCTCCAATTACCGCTGCCATCAATGGTAAGTTCAGGGTCAGTGCCAAAGGTATAGGACGTGCCATCAACGGTAACGGTTAGGGTAGTATTGTCACCAAGGTCAACCGTTCCATTAAAGATTAGCGTGCTATCGCTAGTAATAAAGTCTCCAGCCACCCCTGAGTCGTTTGAGATACTGTCGAACGTTACTGTCTGACCGTTATTGTTTTCATCAATACTGGTATCGATAACAACGGTACCTGTGTCAGTAGCAAGATTGCCTACCGCATCTGTGGCGGTAACCACAGCCGTGTAATTGCCTTCCGCAAGCAGAGCGACGATATTATCAGCCAGTGTCCACGTGCCGTCACCATTGTTGGTAGCGGTGTAATCGTTGCCGTCAATGGTCACCACCACAACCGCATTGGGGTCGTTCACCGTACCGGTAAGCTCAGGCGTGGTGTCGTTGGTGGTAAGATCGTTTATTGCAACCGTAGGCGCGGTGGTATCAATTACTACAGTACCAGTGTCGGTATCGGTATTACCCGCATTGTCAGTTGCAGTAACAGATGTTGGGTAACTACCTTCAGCGAGTGTAGCGACTACGTCATCAGCCAGCGTCCACGTACCGTCACCGTTATTGGTAGCGGTATAGTCGTTGCCGTCAATGGTGACTACTACAGTAGCCGTTGGGTCATCAACCGTACCCGTTAGCGCAGGCGTAGTGTCGTTGGTCGTTACATCATTGATGGTTACAACAGGTGCCACGGCGTCTACCGTGTCAGATACCGGCCCACTGGTGTTGCCCGCTTCATCAGTAGCCGTTGCCGTTACTACAACTCCATCTGCTAATGGTGTATCTGGCGTTACGCTCCAATTGCCGTCGCCATCAGCGATCACGGTGAAATCTGGCGTGCCGTCTCCGTCTACATCCACATTTACCGTTGCGCCCGCTTCGGCTGTGCCGGTAATTTCAGTGCCGTTGCCCGCTTCAACGGTAGGCGCTGCTGGTGCTGTGGTATCAATAACCACTGTACCAGTATTCGTACCCACATTACCTTCTGGGTCGGTTGCAGTAACCGTTGCGGTATAGCTACCTTCAGCAAGTGCCGCCACCGCATCGTCAGCCAGTGTCCACGTGCCATCACCGTTATTGGTGGCGGTATAGTCGGCTCCATTGATGGTAACAACCACCGTGGCTGTTGGGTCGTCAACCGAACCAGTAAGTGCCGGCGTTGTATCGTTCGTTGTTAAATCGTTAAAGGCAACCACTGGCGCAGCCGCGTCAACCGTGTCTGAGGCTGGGTTGCTAATGTTACCCGCTGCGTCAGTTGCCGTTACGGTCACAATTACGCCATCGGCAAGCGGTGTATCAGGCGTAATGCTCCAATTACCGTCGCCATCAGCGATGACGGTGAAATCGGGCGTGCCGTCGCCATCCACGTCTACATTTACGGTTGCGCCAGCTTCAGCGGTACCGGTAATTTCAGTGCCGTTGCCCGCATCCACAGTAGGTATGGCAGGTGGTGTAGTATCAATCACTACGGTTCCTGAATTTGAACCCACATTGCCATCGGCATCCGTGGCAGTAACGGTAGCGGTATAGCTACCATCTGCAAGTGTAGCCACTGCATCGTCAGCCAGCGTCCAGCTTCCATCCCCATTGTTAGTTGCGGTGTAGTCCACGCCATCAATGGTCACTACTACGATAGCGCTTGGATCGTCAACCGTTCCGGTTAGCTCTGGTGTAGCGTCATTAGTGGTTAAGTCATTGATTGCAACGACTGGCGCAACAGCATCTACTGTATCTGACGCTGGTGCACTGACATTGCCAGCTTCATCAACCGCTGTTGCCGTAACAACCACGCCATCGGCCAGCGGTGTAGTGGGTGTTATTGACCAATTGCCATCGCCATCAGCGATGACGGTGAAGTCTGGCGTGCCGTCGCCATCCACGTCCACATTTACAGTTGCGCCGGCTTCCGCAGTACCCGTAATTTCAGTGCCGTTACCTGCATCGACGGTAGGCGCTGCTGGAGCAGTGATATCAATCACCACAGTCCCAGAGTTAGTTCCAGTGTTACCGTCGGCATCAGTAGCAGTAACCGTAGCGGTATAGCTACCTTCAGCCAGCGCGGCAACAATATCGTCAGCCAGTGTCCAGCTGCCATCACCATTGTTTGTCGCGGTATAGTCTGTACCGTTAATGGTAACGACCACGGTGGCGGTTGGGTCGTCCACCGAACCGGTAAGTGCAGGCGTGGTGTCATTAGTCGTTAGGTCGTCAAAGGCAACGATTGGCGCAACAGCGTCTACCGTATCAGACGCCGGGCTACTCGTATTGCCAGCTTCATCGGTTGCTGTTGCCGTGACAACCACGCCATCCGCTAGCGGTGTTGTGGGTGTTACTGACCAGTTACCATCGCCATCAGCAATCACTGTGAAATCAGGTGTGCCATCACCGTCAACGTCTACGTTTACGACAGCGCCTGCTTCGGCTGTGCCGGTAATTTCGGTACCATTGCCCGCATCAACAGTAGGCGCAGCTGGCGCAGTAGTATCGATAACACCGCCATTTTCGTTTGCGGTTGCCGTATTACCCGCGCCATCTGTTGCACTTGCGGTGACTGAATAATTACCTTCAGATAGGGCTGCTGGCACATCTACAGAGAAGGTGCCATTAGCTTGAACAATGGCGTCAAATGTTTGGGTGTTTCCTGCACTATCGGTAACGCTGATGGATACGGTGCTGCCTGGCGCTATATCTGTAGTACCGGAAATGGTTGGTGTTGTGTCGTTTCCTGTGCCAAGCGGATCCAAGGTTAGGTTTGGCACGGCCGTATTGATATTGCCGCTGGTAGTATCAGACGCCGAGTTTCCAGCGGCATCAGTGGCGGTAGCAGTAACATCGAAGTTTCCGTCTGCCATTACATTGGGCACATCGGCGCTGAAATTACCAACGCTATCGACAATAGCCGTAAATGTCTGTTCTGCTCCCGCGCTGTCGGTGACGGTTATGGTCACTGAACTACCTGGGCTTAAATCGGTGCTACCGGTGATCGTTGGCGTGGTATCGTTACCTGTGCCTTGTGCATCTAAATTGATCGTCGGCGCGGTAGTGTCTACGCTACCGTTTGTTTCAGTGGCAGTTGTCTCATTACCTGCAGGGTCTTGGGCAACGGCGGTAACGGTATACCCTCCTTCAGCCATAGGGCTTGGCACATCGACCGAGAAACTGCCGTCTCCCTGAACGGTTGCATCGAAGGTTTGGCTTACACCTGCATTATCCGTCACAGTAATCGTTACCGTAGCACCTGCAGGCAGGTCAGTATTCCCTGATATTGTAGGCGTTGTGTCACTGTCTGGGGCTAGTGTATCTAACGATAGAGTAGGGGCTGTCGTATCAATAACGCCTGTATTGTCTACGACGGTAGTGCTATTACCCGCTTCATCACTTGCCGTGGCTTCAACACTGTATGCACCTTCTGCCAAAGGCGCAGGCACATCCACTGTAAAGTTTCCATTTACATCAACCGTAGCTGTGAGGGTTTGAACATTTCCGGCGCTGTCAGTTACCACAAGCGTAACTTCACTACCCTGCGCAAGGTTTGTGCTACCAGATAGGGTAGGCGTTGTGTCATTGCCTTCCTCAAGTGGCGTTAATGTTAGTGATGGTGCTGTGATGTCTATGTTTCCAGCATCACTGGCTGTCGCTGTATTACCTGCCTCATCACTGATGGTAGCGCTTACCGTGAAGTCGCCTTCAGCTAAATCCGTACCTGGGGAGATAGAGAAAGAACCATCGGCCTGTACCACTGCGCTTAAGGTCTGGGTCGCACCAGCGCTATCCGTTACCAAAATAGTGACCACAGCGCCCGCAGGTTCATCGGTTGTACCGGTAATGAGTGGCGTCGCGTCGTTAGTGGTATCGGCAACATCTATAGTAAGTGTAGGTACTAGAGTATCAACTACGCCTGCTTCGTTATCGGTTGTACTGTTGTTTGCTTCATCGGTGGCGGTTGCTGAAACAGTGAAGTTTCCTTCAGCCATCGCCGCTGGTACATCGGCAGAGAATACGCCGCCCGCGCCAACCAATGCAGAGAACACCTGTGTATTACCCGCACTATCAACAACCGTTATTTGCACTGTAGAACCTTGCGGTAAATCTACAGTACCGCTTATGGTTGGGGTTGAGTCGCTAACTGTACCTGGCTCGTCCAGCGTAATAACAGGTGAAATTGTGTCGATTAGGCCGGTTTCAGCGTCGGACGCTGTATTGCCAGCTTCATCAACGACCGTTGCCTGAACTGTGTAGCTACCCTCAGCCAAAGTGGTGGGTACGTCTACGCTAAAAGAGCCGTCGCTTTGTACGGTTGCTGATAAGGTTTGTATATTGCCAGCGTTATCGGTAACAGTAATTGAAACCGTGCTTCCGGCTGGCTGGTCTGTCGTTCCGCTAATGGTCGGTGTTGCATCATTGCCTACACCCGGATCTGCCACATCAATAGCCGGTGATGTGGTATCTACCACACCGCCAGTTTCAGAGTCAGAGCCTGTATTTCCGGCTCCGTCAGTCACCTCTGCGACAACTGTGTAGCTACCTTCGGCCAGGTCTGACGGTACGCTAGCGCTGAAGGTGCCATCTCCTTGTACTGTTGCGGTAAAGGTTTGAACTGCTCCAGCACTATCTGTCACTGTTAAGGTGACAGTGGCACCAACTGGCGCGTTAGTTGTGCCTGAAATAAGAGGCGTAGCATCGTTTGTCTGGCCAAGGGCATCTAGGGTAATGTCCGGGGCGCTTGCATTAATATTGCCGCTATCTGACACTGTCGTGCTATTGCCCGCAGCATCGCTCGCACTGGCTGTTACATCGTAATCGCCATCAACAAGCGCGCTGGGTACTTCAACTGAGAAAGTGCCATCCGCGTTTACCGTAGCGGTAAGGTTCTGTACATTACCGCCTGCATCGGTGACAACCAGTGTAATTGTTGCTCCCTCTGGCAAGTCGGTAGTACCGCTTAATACTGGCGTTGCGTCATTGCCGCTGGCCACTGGATCTAAGTTGATAACAGGTGGGGTGGTGTCAACTGTACCGTTGTTATCAACCGCTGTGTTTTGATTACCTGCATCATCAGTCGCCGTCACTTCTACGGTGTAATCGCCTTCTGCAAGGTCAACCGGCACATCAGCGCTAAAGCTACCGTTCGCTTGAACGGTGGCTGTGAAGGTTTGCGTATTGCCTTGGCTGTCAGTCACGCTAATGCTTACAGTGTTGCCCGCAGCCAAGTCGGTGGTTCCCGATATAGTCGGTGTAGCGTCGTTGGTCAGGCCTTGTGCGTCTAACGTTATGGTGGGGGCTGCTGTGTCTATGACACCGTTATTATCTATTGCCGTTGCTGAATTACCCGCATCGTCAGTCGCAGTGACAGTCACACTGAAACTGCCCTCAGCTAAATCGGCAGGAACATCAGCACTGTAAGTACCATCGTTTTGAACGGTTGCAGTGAATGTTTGGGTATTTCCAGCGTTGTCTGTCACGCTTATGCTAACTGTGTCGCCAGCATTGAGGTCTGTGGTGCCAGAGATAGACGGCGTTGCATCATTGCCAAGCCCTTGTGTATCGATGGTTATCGATGGGGCTGTTGTATCGATGTTACCGCCATTTTCGGTTACCGATGCACTGTTGCCAGCGCCGTCTGTGGCGGTCGCAGTAACAGAATAGTCACCTTCAGGTAAGCTTGCAGGAACATCAGCCGTAAAGCTTCCATCACCTTGCACTATGGCACTGAATGTCTGTGTGTTTCCAGCACTGTCAGTCACAGTTAGCGTTACAGTGCTACCTGGCGCTACGTCGGTATTACCTGAAATAGTCGGCGTCGTGTCGTTGCCCGAACCAAGAGGATCAAGGGATAGGGTAGGCGCGGCAGAGTTTATGTCGCCGCTCACTGTATCTGTAGCAGTATTGCCTGCAGCATCAGTGGCCGTTGCAGTAACGTCGAAGTTTCCGTCAGCCATAGGATTAGGCACATCTGCACTGAAGTCGCCATTACCATCAACAGTTGCAGTAAACGTCTGCACAGTGCCAACACTGTCAGTTACTGTAATCGTTACTGTGCTTCCTGCGGCCAGGTCGGTATTTCCGCTAATGGTAGGCGTGTTATCGTTACCTGTACCAAGCGGATCCAAAGTGATAACAGGTGCTGTGGTATCTACGCTGCCACCCGTTTCAGAATCAGAACCTTGGTTGCCAGCCGCGTCTTGAGCCGTTGCGGTAACCGTATAGTCACCTTCAGCTAGTGGTGAAGGTACGTTGGCTGAAAAACTGCCGTTGGTTTGTACCGTAGCGGCAAAGGTTTGCGTGTTACCCGCACTGTCGACCACCGTTAGTGTGACAATGGCGCCAGCTGGAAGGTTTGTGGTGCCAGAAATAGTTGGCGTAGCGTTATTCTCTGGCGTTAATTCGTCAAGGTTTAGCTCAGGTGGCGTGATGTCGATAACGCCTGAATTATCAAGAACCGACGTGCTGTTGCCTGCTTCATCAGTGGCGGTAGCTTCAACACTATACGAGCCTTCAGCAAGGGCCCCGGGCACATCAACCGTAAAGTTTCCTGCAGCATCAACTGTTGCTGTAACCGTTTGAATGTTGCCTGCACTATCTGTAATAACCAAGGAAACCACGCTACCTTCGGCTAGATCTGTACTTCCCGAAATGGTTGGCGTTGTGTCGTTGCCTAATCCTTGAGGGTCTAAAGTTAGGGTAGGCGCTGTGGTGTCTATGGTGCCTGTTGCATTGGCTGACGCACTGTTGCCAGCATCGTCGGTGGCCGTTGCGGTAACCGTAAAGTCACCTTCGGCCAGTGCAGCTGGCACATCAACAGTAAAGTTGCCGTTTGCGTCAACCGTTGCGGTCACAGTTTGTGTATTGCCANCGTTGTCGGTGATCGNCAGNGTTACGCTCTCACCTGCTGCTAAGTCCGTAGTGCCTGAAATGGTCGGCGTAGTATCGTTATTTGAACCCAGCGCATCTAGTGAAATAACGGGGGNGACAGTATCGACGATACCGTTATTGTCGGTGACAGANGCACTATTTCCGTTGCTGTCTGTAGCGGTAGCGGTTACTGAGTAATCACCTTCGGCAAGAGGCGCGGGGACATCAGCACTAAAGTTACCGCTCGCATCAACAAGTGCAGTAAAGGTTTGGGTGTTGCCTGCACTGTCAGTGACAAAAAGCGTTACGGTTGAACCCGCGGGTAGGTCAGTCGTACCCGAAATGGTTGGTGTAGTATCGCTAACCGTAACTTGCGCATCTAGTGTCAGCGCAGGGGCACTGGTATCTAACGTACCGGTATCAGAGGTGGTGGTTGTATTTCCTGCATCGTCTGAGGCACTTGCTGTTACCGTGTAGCTGCCGTCTGGTATAGCGTTTGGAACATCTGCGCTGAAGTCACCATTCGCGTCCACAATGGCGTCAAAAGTTTGTGTATTGCCTGCGCTATCTGTGACGGTTAACGTTACCGTGCTTCCCGGTGCTAAATCAGTGCTGCCCGATATGTTAGGCGTTTCATCGTTGCCTGTGCCCTGCGGATTTAGCGTAAGTACAGGGGCGGTGGTGTCAATATTGCCACCGTCCTCAGTTGCGGTTGTTGAATTACCTGCATCATCTGTTGCAGTAACTTCGACGCTGTAATCTCCTTCAGGCAGTGGAGACAATACCTCTGTTGCAAAGTTGCCGTCAGCATCAACCAATGCGTTAATGGTTTGCGTGTCACCATTGCTGTCAGTTACGGTGATCACAACGACAGAGCCTTCAGGTAAATCTGTATTACCTGAAATAACCGGCGTAGTGTCATTACCTGAATCTAGCGGGTTAACGGTAACAATAGGCGCTTGTGTATCAATACTTCCATTTGTTTCGTTTGCCGTCGCGGTGTTGCCTTGTGCATCGCTTACTGTTGCCGTAACGGTAAAGTCGCCTTCAGCCAGAGCGCTAGGCACATCGGCACTGAATGTACCGTCTGCTTGCACGGCTGCTTGGAAACTTTGCGAGTTACCATTGGCATCTACCACAGTAATGGTAACCAGTGTGCCAGGTGCCACGTCGGTAGTACCTGTGATAGTTGGGGTAACATCGCTGGTAGCGCCTTGTGTATCAAGGGTTAACAGCGGTGCTTCGCTATCTACATTACCTGTTGTATTGGCATTCGCGGTATTGCCTGCACTGTCGGTTGCAGTGGCAGTCACAGTAAAGTCGCCGTCAGCTAGTGCGTTTGGCACATCTACACTGAAGCTACCATTTGCATCGACCAAGGCATTGATAGTTTGCGTGTTTCCAGCGCTATCTGTAACGACAAGCGTTACCGTGCTTCCTTCAGGAAGGTCAGTGGTGCCTGAAAGCGTAGGTGTGGTGTCACCCGTGCTGCCAGGGTTTTCTAGGGTAAGCGTAGGCGCGGTGGTATCTACAACGCCGCCATTGTCGGTTACTGTTGTCGTATTGCCATCGCCGTCAGTTGCGCTGGCGGTTACGGTGTAAGCGCCATCAGCGAGTGGAGTGGTAACATCTGCACTAAATGTTCCGCCTGTGCCTACAGTCGCGGTAATCGTTTGCGTGTTACCTGCGCTATCCGTTACGGTTAAGGTAACCGTACTTCCTTCAGGTAAGCTGGTGGTACCTGAAATAACGGGCGTGCTGTCATTCGTCTCGCCTTGCCCATCTAGCACTAACGTGGGTGCATTAGTATTAATGTTACCCGTTGCGTTGTCTGTAACGTCATTGCCTGCTTCGTCTTCTGCCGTGGCGGTAGCCGTATAGTCTCCGTCAGCCAGTTCTTGCGGTACGTCGACAGAGAAATTACCGTTAGCATCGACTAAGGTGTTGATGGTTTGCGTGTTACCTGCGCTATCTACGACTGTTAGCGAGACAACACTTCCTTCAGGCAGATCGGTGCTGCCCGATAAAGTTGGTGTGGAATCGTTACCAGAACCCACTGGATTTAAAGATAGCGATGGTGCGGTTGTATCTACAATGCCGCCGTTTTCTGTCACGCTAGCGGTATTACCATTTTCATCGACAGCGGTTGCTGTAACGGAGTAGTTACCTTCTGCTAATGCGCTAGGTACTTCAGCGCTAAAGTTTCCGTTTTCATCAACATCGGCTTCAATAGTTTGCTGATTACCTAAGCTATCGTTGACGACCAGTGTTACCGTGCTACCTTGTGGCAAATCT
Source organism: Saccharospirillaceae bacterium (assembly GCA_022448365.1). NCBI lineage: Bacteria > Pseudomonadati > Pseudomonadota > Gammaproteobacteria > Oceanospirillales > Saccharospirillaceae > Saccharospirillaceae bacterium. Next base: position 11,742 of record JAKVCS010000002.1, read on the forward strand.
GTCGTGCCACTAATTAGCGGTGTGGTGTCGTTGCCAATGTCTTGTGGGTCAAGCGATAGCGTCGGTGCTGCGGTATCAATATTGCCCTGTGTCGATGCAGAGTCTTGATTACCCGCATCGTCAGTGACCGTCGCGGTAACGGTAAAGTTGCCGTCGGCAAGCTCTGCCGGCACGTCAACAGAGAAAGTACCGTCATTTTGGACAAGAGCGTCAAAGGTTTGCGTATTTCCTGCACTGTCTGTAACAGTGATTGATACACTGCTACCCGGTGCCTGGTCTGTGTTACCTGAGATGGTTGGCGTAGTATCATTAGTACTGCCTTGAGCATCCAAGTTAACCAGCGGCGATGTAATATCGATATTACCGCCAGTTTCCGTTGCCGTTGCAGTATTGCCGTTGGCGTCGGTCGCTGTAGCCGTTACGCTATATTCACCTTCCGCTAGCGGATTGGGCACATCGGCACTGAAATTACCAGAACCATCTACCGTTGCCGTAAATGTTTGCGTATTGCCAAGCGCATCGGTAACAGACAGTGTAACAGTGCTGCCAGCGGGTAAATCGGTAGTACCTGAGATAGTAGGCGTGGTGTCGTTGTCATCACCCAGTGGGTCAAGGGTTAAGCTTGGCGCATTGCTGTCCACTGTGCCAGTTTGTGACGTTGAAGCACTATTTCCCGCAGCATCGGTGGCTGTTGCTTCAACAGTGTAGTCGCCGTCAGCGAGTTCAGCAGGCACGTCTGCGCTAAATTCGCCGTTCGCGTCTACTGTGGCAGTAAAGGTTTGACTGTTTCCAGCACTATCGGTAACGGTAAGTGTAACCGTGCTGCCTGCTTCCAAGTTCGTAGAACCGCTAATTGAAGGTGTCGTGTCGTTACCTGTGCCAAGTGGCTCTAGTGAAATGGTGGGGGCTTGCGTATCAATGTTGCCGCCATTTTCAGTGACAGTCGTTGTATTGCCTGCCTCGTCTGTTGCACTGGCCTCTACGGTATATTCACCCTCAGTAAGCGGCGTTTGCACGTCGACGCTAAAGTCACCGTTTTCATCAACGATGGCATCGATAGTCTGCGTGTTGCCCGCACTGTCGGTCACTGCAATGGTTACTGTTGAACCAGGTGGTAAATCGGTAGAGCCAGAAATTGTTGGCGTGGTGTCGCTGCCGTCAGTTTGTGGGTCTAGAGAAAGCGCTGGTGCGGTAGTGTCTATGTTGCCACTGTTGTCGACAGCGGTAGTTGTATTACCCGCTGCATCAGTTGCTTCGACAGAAACCTCATAGTTGCCCTCTGCTAGCGCTTCTTCGACATCGGCGCTGAAATTACCATTTTCATCAACAACGGCGGTAACAGTTTGCGTATTACCCTGACTATCGGTGACGGTAATAGCGACCTCGCTACCTGCGGGTAAATCTGTATTACCTGAGATAGTCGGTGTTGTGTCGTTAGTATCCGTTTGCGGGTCGATGTTCACAATCGGTGGAGTGGTATCAAGTACAGTAGTGGCCGTGGCAGTAGAGCTATTGCCATTTTCGTCTGTCACCGTCACTTCAATCTCATATTCGCCCTCTTCAGAGCCAGGAGGGAATGCTACATTGAAGTTGCCATTCTCATCGGTTGTCCCCGTTATTGTCTGGCTGTTGCCGTCGCTATCGGTGATAACAACCACAACCTCTGAATTAGGGGCGTCTGACGATCCCCCTATGCCTTCACTACCGTTGGTAGGAGAGCCGGTTTCAATAACAACATTAGGGCCCTGGGTATTAATAACCGCATCGATTGTCGTTGAAGCGGTATTGCCCGCCACATCAGACACAGTAGCGGTTACCGTGAAGTCGCCATTTGCGAGTGCTTGTGGCACTTCAGCACTGAAGCTACCGTCTTCTTGCACTGTTGCAGTAATGGTTTGCGTAGTGCCATCTGAATGTACGATTTCTAGCGTGACTATCGCACCCGGTTCTGCGTCGGTGTCGCCATTTATCACCGGCGTGTCATCATTGGTTGAGCCAATAGGATCAAGGCTGATTATCGGCGCCGTGGTGTCAATTTCGCCAGTCACTGTTGTGGTAGAACTGTTGCCTGCTGGTGTTGTTACAGTAACATCTACCGTGTACTCACCTTCGCTAAGCTCCGCTGGCACATCTTCGTTGAATGTGCCGTCAGCGCCCACTGTTGTGACGATTGTTTGTTCGTTACCCTCGCTATCTGTGACAACAATGACCACTTCACTGCCAGGAGGGGCATCGGTTTCACCAGAAACGTTTGGCGTAGTATCGTTCGTTGGCGCAGGTTGATTTACGGTCGTCGAAGGACTCGTAGAATCGTAATCGCCGCTTGCTGTTGCTTGTGCGGTGTTACCCGCACCATCTGTCACCTCGGCAGTTACGCTGTATGTACCCTCAGCCACCGCATTTGGGACTTCAACGGTAAAGGTACCATCGGCAAGCACAGTGGTGGTAAAGGTTTGAGTAACGCCAGCACTATCGGTAACGGTAAGAGTTATCGTGCTTCCGGGCACGGCATCCGTTAACCCCGAAAGTGTGGGTGTAGCATCGCCATTTATTCCTGGGTCGTTTAATGAGATGGTTGGCGCCGTCACGTCGATAGCACCCTGAGCGTCAGCATTGGCCGTATTGCCTGCTTCATCAGTCACGCTGGCGTTAACGGTAAATTCGCCTTCAGCTAGTTCAGCCGGTACGTCAGCGCTGTAAGTGCCGTCAGCCTGCACAATGGCGGTCACGGTTTGAGTAACGCCTGCACTATCGGTAATGGTTAATGTAACTGTGCTGCCAGGCGCGGCATCGGTAGTACCTGAAAGGGTAGGCGTGGTGTCGTTACCTGTCGCTATGGTGTCGATAGTGATCGAAGGTGCGGTAGTATCAATCTCGCCGGCAGTATCTGTGGTTGCTGTGTTGCCCGCTTCGTCGGTCACGCTGGCGTTAACGGTAAATTCACCTTCAGCTAATTCAGCAGGTACATCAACGCTATAGGTGCCGTCTGCTTGCACAGTGGCAGTTACAGTTTGCGTGTTGCCCGCGCTATCGGTGATAGTTAATGTAACTGTATTACCCGGTGTAGCATCAGTGGTACCTGAAAGGGTAGGCGTGGTGTCGTTACCTGTCGTTATGGTGTCGATAGTGATCGACGGTGCAGTGGTATCAATTACGCCCGTGGTGTCTGTGGTTGCTGTATTGCCAGCCTCATCCGTCACGCTGGCGTTAACCGTAAATTCGCCTTCAGCTAGTTCAGCCGGTACTTCAATGCTGTAAGTGCCGTCAGCCTGCACAATGGCGGTCACGGTTTGAGTAACGCCTGCACTATCGGTAATGGTTAATGTTA
>JAKVCS010000003.1:1500000-1648076 GCA_022448365.1 Saccharospirillaceae bacterium
GTACCGCGCGGTCATACCAGCGCCGACGCACTCGCCCAAGCACAAATCCCACGATACCGGCCAACAGCCCGATCACCGTAGTGTCGAAGGCAACTGTCATGGCCGTGGTCAGAATGGTTAATTCGCCATCACCCAATGCCGCCAGACCCGGTCCCAGTGGAATGAGTGTGCCCATCAGACCAAGCATGGGCGCAATGCGAGTAATAAAATCAGCTCGTTCTATACGACGTTTACCGACCTGAATTAACAGCGCCTGATCACCGTTTCTGACTAAACGACGAATACCGCCAAAACGCTCGCCAAGGGCCAGGCCAGATTCGTATAACGCCAGCAAAATAAAAAACAGCAGCGCCCATACCACAGGTTCCAGCAACACACTGGTCAGTTGATGCATCAGGTTGAGAGACACAGAGGAAAACACAACACTCTCCATTGAGACCGGGATTGTTAGGCATAACCTAAGCAAGCAAAGTCCGTTCAATATTCGTTAATAGCTGGGGAGTTGATGCGAAAACACAGATACAACGACGGAAAAATACGCCGCAGAAAAACAGAGTTGTATCATGCTGCTCAGGTCACCCCGCCTGAAATCATGTTGTTACAGGCCGGTCTCCGGACTCAAAGTCAGAACGTTGTGAACATTCCGGGTTTACCTTCCGGCACATCACAATGGTTGTGATCTTGCCGTGGTTGAAAAACCAATTCGTCTGCATTGACCAACAGCTGCTCATAGCGTTGGTGTACGACAAACACTTCATACCGTTGCGGGGGCAGTACAGGAATAGCATCACAAAATGTGCCTTACCTGTTTCCCGATTATCCCGTGTCTGCAATTAAAATTTGCCACACAGGCACCTGAAACGAGGCCGAACAGTAACAGGAATGTCAGCTTATGAAAAGTGAAAGCTACTCACTATGGTGATGAATCACAGTATTGAACCGCATAAAAAAACGCGGCTGAACGCCGCGTTTTAATTGGTGGGTTTGCGCAATAATTCCGAGGATTATTCCACAATCAAGGCATCGATCATTTTCTGACCCAGATCTGTGTGATGCTGCATGGTCGAGAACTTTTTGGTAATTGCCTCGGGACCAAATGCGTATACCGGTACTGGCGCTGCGGTGTGAGTACCGTTACCCCAGGAAACGCTTTGCTGGGCCGCAACTTCACGCGCAATTAAGGCACCGGTGTCTTCGTCAGCGTAAACATAGAAGTCAGAGAAATCATTAAACTTCGGAATGTTGGTCGCTTTCAGGTATTTATGATCTGGGTGAACGTCTTCTGCCGGCACATCATAACGTGCAGCAATACGTTCACCGGATTCATTGCTGATGTGGAAATCAGCGTGCATGCTTTTATTGACTTCTTCAACCCAGGCCGCGGCAGTGGTATTCGAGAAATCCCAGTCACCGTTTACGGAACTCAGGATATCGTAAAAAGAACGCTCCTGAGCGTAGATCTTATCGAGAGTCGCCAGTGCGCCAAAGTTATACTGAGGCTTATACGCACGGTCGCTACCATCCGCGTTGACCATGCCGTCGCCCGCCAGAGTTTTCGCTTCAGGAATTTCATGTTTGTGGTAAGCAAAACCAAAACCACCGGTTTCATGGTCAGCTGTTACCACCACCAACGTGTCATCACGCTCGGCAACCCATTCATGAACCGCTTGCACTGCCTCATCAAACTTCAGCATTTCGTGCAATAACCAACCGGTATCATTAATGTGCCCTGCCCAGTCAATCTGACCGCCTTCGATCATCAGGAAGAAGCCGTCCGGGTCCTGCGATAAAATATCCAGCGCTTTTTTGGTCATTTCTACCAGTGACGGTTCATCCGCGCATTTGCTGCCAGCTTCCGGAGCCGTGGTATTTTTACAAGCGGTGTATTCGATACCATCATTCATCGCTGAATCATCAAATAAACCTAACAACTTGCCTTGCTTAACGGATGCCATTTGAGTTTTATCAAACGCCAGAGCGTAACCCGCACTTTTTGCTTCGTTAAACAGATTACGGTCATCGTCGGCGCTGCGCTTTGACTTTTTAATCACATGGGTTGGCGCATTTAATTCAGCTGCCAGCGCACCAAAGTCGTCAACGTTCGGCGCCCAATGACGAGAGCCACCACCGAGCAGTACATCAACACCAGCGTCCAGCAGGTCTTCCGCTATTTCATTTTCCATCGAACGATGTGGACGGTGAGACGCGAAACCAGCCGGGGTTGCGTGAGTCAGTCGAGTATCAGTAATCAGACCCGTTGCTTTACCCATTTTCATGGCTTTTTCCAGAATGGTCTCGACTTTATTACCCTGGTCATCCAGACCCACGGCTTCAGAAATCGAACCTTTACCGGTCGCTAACTGCGTGGCAGAACATGCAGAATCAACAATTAATCCCGGATTTGCACCCATAGGAGCCGTCATGGATAGTCCCAGAGCGCCGCCTTCCGCGAGCTTCTGTAAACCCGTCACCTTATTAATGTTGGCTGCATTGGCCGGGGAGCGGCGCGCATATTCTTCCAGTAAACCCACCTGCTGCGGGCCCATACCATCACCAATCATCAGGATCAGATTTTTTACTTTGCCGTTATTAACCAGTGGTGCCTTATCGGCATCCGATTCAGAGTTGGAATCGCTGCCACAGGCAACCATCAGACTGGCCGCAACAACAGCGGCAGAAAGTTTAGCGAGTGTTTTCATTGTGATGCCTACCACATTTTATTGTAAGAATTGCCTGACTTTAATAAACAAGTCAGTGAATAGCGCGGCATGTTAGGCAGCAAATATTACAGTTTTATTTTCGTTTGAATGATTATTCAAAACCGTTAATAAATACGGCAATAATCGGCTTATTTAATAAAAAATACCGCATGTTTAATGTTATAAAATAACATTAAACGTGCATTTAAACGGAATTAAATTCCCATATCAGGACACATACAAACGGCAGGCTTCTGCAACGGCAATACGATCCGGTTCGGCATCCAGTTGTGATAATTCATCGAGGTTCAGCCAATACACCGCCTCGGCCTCCAGCGCTTCGATATCGCCCCGCCAATCACTCACCAGATAATAATGCAAACGTTGCACTTCCGATGCAGAATCCGATTCGGCCGTGTGTACCAGCGAACAAACATAACCGGCGGATCGCGCTTCAATATTCAGTTCTTCTTCAAGCTCGCGCGCCAGCGTCTCCAGCTGGTCTTCGCCCGCTTCCATGTGGCCACCAGGAACCATGAGCAGCGACGGATCAAATTCTTTATCGCTGCGACGCTTTTCAACCAGTACCGCACCGTCCTGAATCAGAATAAACGATACACATTCGGCAAACTCCATACCTTAAGCCCCTCTCTCATTCGAGCAACGATATTACCCTACTTTGTCACTCTGCCGCAGGCAAAATCACCATCAGACCTGCTACACCCAGAACAAACGAACTGCCGGTCAAATTGACATTTATGCCAGTGCCGGGTAGAACAACCAGCGACGAAATGCTTCTTCCTCTCACTCAATTGCGCAGAGGCAGTTCCAGAGTATTGCGGATCAGTCAGACCGTGTGTGTGACTGCCGCCTGTTCGGGTACTGAAATATCGAAGCTGTGTGGAACACCGGTGAAATTCCGGGGCTGTACCCGCAACTGTAACAGCAGAGCTTTTCTGTGCTGAAGCCAGATACACAAACGTCTCAGATTACTCTGCTGATGATCAGTATGAGCCAATAAATGCACCGGGCGGGAATACTCGGTACTGAACGGTATGCCGGCGACCTTCGCGTTGTGGCAGACTCAAGCAGTACTTCTTCTCTCCCTCAAGCCCAACCGACTTGAGGTACTCATGGTAATTTTTAAACAGCTGTTGTTTGTTCAACGGCTTTCGCTAAAACCGTTACTGATGCACATGGCTCAGCTGCTGTTATTGGTCAGTATGATCTGCCAGACACAGGCGCTAACGGCAAACGAACCAGACTATTTGCTGGTTCTGACCTCCCAACGTAATGCAGAGACCGTGGCGGAAGCGGCACGCTTATTCAAACTGCAGTATCCACAGCTAGCGGTTCAGGCGCGCACCGACAACCAGATTTATGAAGCCGACGAGAACCAAAGAGCGCAGCTGGTCGGCAATGCCAGAGCAATTATTGGTGCCGGTTTATTCGGACCGGCGGTGGCCGAATTGTCGCCACTGTTCAAACAATTTAAACAGCAACAAAAGCCCTTACTGATTTTTAACAGTGACCATCGATTGGTTGGTATGAGCGAACTGGGTGGGAAAAATTTTTTCGGCAACCAGCAACAGGTTGGTGAACTCAGTAAACAGCGCGCCACCGATGATTTCGCCCGCTGGCTGAATGCTATCCAACAAAAGAATCCGGCCCAGGCCAAATGGTTACAGGCCCGTGCTTACTGGCAGGCGGGCGGCGCTGAAAACAGCAAAGCATTATTCAGCTGGGTTTTTCGCCAAACCGGTGCGGAAACTCCGGCCAGCGCTCCGCTGCCACAGCCAAGGTTACGTTGGTACACGAATGGCAAAATCCAGAATCAACTGCCTGCATTAAATTCAGAAGCTGCGTCAGAAAAGAAATCACTGGTTGCCATTCTGGATCACGCCGGTGGTGGTCGTCCGGCCGATGTCGCTTTATTACGCCAACTGTGCAGCCAGATCGAAAATCCCGATAACGAACAGCCAGGCCAGCGATGTATTGCATCGCTGGCTTACTGGGGTGAAGCCGGAGTCAAAGCCGTTGAACAGCTGTTGCCCTACCAGGATCAGCTCAGCGCCATTGTTATGCTGCAGGATTTTGTGATTGGTGGTGGCGAGGGTCGTGAGCGCACCAACGCATTATTGCAGCAATTAAATGTGCCTCTGTTAAAAGCGATTAAATTACGCGACCGCAGCGCGCTGGAACATCAGTTGTCAGCCGACGGTTTGGCCGCCGAGAAAGTGTACTATCAGGTGGCAATGCCGGAACTTCAGGGAGCGTCTCAGCCACTGATTATCGCCAGCGCCGGTGAGCCGCAAAACGATCCGATCAGTGGTATTCGTATTCAGGCGATTGAGCCGAAACAAGATGGCTTAACTGCATTAACATCGCGTCTATCGCGCTGGGCAGCATTGCAACAAAAAAACAATGCCAACAAACGCATCGCCATTGTGTATTACAACCACCCTCCTGGGCGTCACAATATTGGTGCCGATAACCTCGATGTACCGGCGTCGTTATGGCAAATTCTGAATCAGTTAAAAGCTCAAGGGTACAACGTTGGAGAACTGCCTGCCTCTCAAGAAGCGCTGCTCGATGAAATGCAATTACGCGGGGTCAATCTGCCACGGGATGCCACGGCATTAAAAAACATGTCGGATAAAATCCAGACCATGGCACCGTCCGATTATCAAAGTTGGTTTGATCAACTGCCAGACTCCGTTCGCAATGAAATGATTAATGGTCCGTTCGGTTTATTACACGAACAATTAAAAGCCGCAGTGGTTGCGAAAAAACCAGAGCTGGCGGATGGCCTGTTACACCACACCTTTGAAGAAATGCATCACTTGTTAGAAGGGGTTGATCATAAAGGCCGGGAGCGTGCTCTGGCATTAATCGAACAACTGGAAGTGTGCTACGTCAACACCGTAAAAGCCGCCGAAAAGACCAATAACGGCCAATACCCGGCTTGCATGGATAAACAAGCCCCACAATTAATTACCGCCCTGCAAAAAACCGGAATTGAAGGTTTGGGGGGCTGGGGACCGGCCCCCGGTAACGTAATGACTTTTAACAATCAGTTATTACTCCCGGGTCTGCAATTTGGTAACGTGTTTATTGGCCCCCAACCGCCACGTGGTTGGCAAATTAATGAAGAACTGTTGCACGCCAACCTGGCTTTTCCACCACCTCACCAGTACCTGGCGTTTTATCATTTTCTACGCAATACCTTTAAAGCCGACGCTTATGTGCACTTAGGTCGTCACTCGACGTATGAATTCTTACCGCGCCGCAGCGTGGGCCTCGGAGAAGATGATTATTCGCGTATTATCGGCGCCGATATTCCGGGGATTTACCCTTACATCGTGGACGGTGTTGGCGAAGGTATTCAAGCCAAGCGCCGTGGCCTGGCGGTCATGGTTGATCATCTGACGCCACCCTTAGAAAGTACCCCGCTGTACGATGAGTTACTGCAGCTGCGGCAGTTAATTGAAAGCTTTGAGGCCAGCCACGGCAGCGGCAACGAGGCTGTGGCAGAACGCTTAGTGCAGCAAATTGTTGCTAAAGTGGATCAGCTGGAACTGCGAGATGAACTGGCTCAGGCCATGTCAGCGGAACTGGCTGTTATGGGCATCAGTTTTGAAGAAGTCAACGACGATATGCTGGTTCACGAAGTTGGCCATTATCTGACGGACTTACAGGAACGTTTTATGCCATTGGGTCTGCATATCTTTGGCAAAGAATGGAACGCTGATGCCGTCGAGATGATGCTGCAGTCGATGCTGGGCCGTCACTCCGATGACAATGGAAAACCGCTGACGGCTGAACAAAAAGAAACACAATCCGGTTGGAAAGATTTATTAAAACAATCACCGGATGCTGAAATGGCTGCCCTGATGAATGGCTTAAACGGCCGTTATGTCGCTCCGGGTCAGGGTAACGACCCGATTCGCAGCCCCGATAGTTTACCAACCGGGCGCAACTTCTATGCGCTGGATTCCAGTTTAATTCCATCCAAGCTGGCCTGGCAGCTGGGCCAAGAAATGGCCGCCGATGCGCGTAAAAATAACCCACAAACCGCCGATAAAAATGAAGCCATTATCTTATGGGCTTCTGACGTAGTCCGTGACGAAGGTGTGATGATTGCCTTTGGCCTGGATATGTTGGGTCTGGAACCGATATGGAACAGCCGTGGCCTGGTAAAAGGATTAAAACGTCAGATACTGCCCGAAGGCCGCAGCCGTCGCGATATGGTATTTACCAGTTCAGGCCTGTTCCGCGATTTATACGGGCAGCAAATGTCGCTGTTAAATCGTGCATCATTAATGGCACTGGATGCTTCGTCCGATACCATTCGCAAAGATTATCCGGCATTAACCCTGGCATTATCTGAAGCGCTTAGCCTGCTAGGAAAGGATGCCAAAGGCGGTTCTGAATCACTGCAATTTAACCAGGTGGCGAAGCACTGGGTTAATCAGGCACGCGTGTTATTGCGTGATGGCGTAGCCGAGAAAAAAGCCGGCATTATTGCCAGCATGCGTGTGTTCGGTGATGCACCGGGGAGTTATGGCGCTGGTATTAACCGTATGGTGGAACGTTCTGGTGCCTGGGAAAACCGCAACGAACTGGCCGATGTGTATATTCGCCGTATTGGCCACAGCTATGGCTTAAATGACTTTGGTGCTCCGGCACAAAAGGCCTTTAAAACTCTGCTTAAAGACGTGGAAAATACCTACTTCGGCCGCTCCAGTAATTTGTATGGCCTGATTGATAACAACGACGCCTTTGATTATCTGGGGGGGTTGAGCCTGGCGGTGGAATCCGTTAGCGGCAAGGCGCCCAATAATTTTGTACTCGATCACAGCGATCCACAAAACTTTAAAGCCCGCCCGTTAGGCTTAGCCTTACGTCAGGAATTACGTGGTCGGTTCTTAAACCCGGAGTGGCTGAAAGGTCTGATGGAACACGGTTACGCCGGTGCCCGCACCATGGGTAACGAATTTCTCGAATACCTGTGGGGCTGGCAGGTGACGAACCCAACCTTGGTCGGCGACTGGGCCTGGGAAGAAGTTAAAGCCGTGTATATCGATGACAAACATCAGTTACAGCTGGATGAGTTTCTGCAGCAAGGTCATAACGCTCACGTAAAAGCCAACATGCTGGCCATTATGTTGGTGGCGATTCATAAAGACTTCTGGAACGCCGACGACCAAACCGTACAACAACTGGCAAGCGAATTTGCCGAACTGGTGGCTGACAACGGCTTACCCGGCAGCGGCCATACCGACCCGGATAACCCGATGCTAGGTTGGCTGGAGCAACACTTGAGCAGCGAGCAATGGCAAGCACTGAAACAACAAATCGATCTGGCCCGCCCGGTAGATGAAACCGCCGGACAGGAACCCGAATACACCCGTATTGCTGAGCTGGAGGTGAGCGCAGAAGAGCTGGCAGCTGCGCAACAGCAAGCTGAAGAATCTCAATCCCAGCAACCAAGCGAACAAGCTGATCAGCAACAGCAGGATGAACTACACAGTGATGCTGAAGTAAGCCTGCAGCCAGCCTGGATACAGTTAGCCCTGGTTGTGTTTGCGATATTGGTTGTGTTGATTGGTTTTGCCCGTAGCCGACGGCTGTAAAACCTGAGTCTGTCTACTTAAAGTCTCTGAATCACGTTTCTGCTGATCCAGAGACTTTTACATTAATAAATCGATTGGACTGGTGGTGCCTGCAAAGTGCTGGCCTAACACGTGGGTATATATCTGAGTGGTAGAAACATCACTATGACCTAATAATTCCTGGACTGTGCGAATATCTTGTACAGCGCGCAGTAATTCTGTTGCGAAGCTGTGTCTGAAGGTATGACATGAAATCCGTTTGGCTGATAACCCTGCATTCTTCACTGCTAGCCTTAATGCCTTTCTGGGCACCGACGCATCTAGGTGATGACGACATAAAACTCCTGTTGCTGGATGTGTACACAACCTGCTGGACGGGAAGATAAACATCCACGCAGCTTCTCGATAAGCGGAAGGATATTTACGCCCTAACGCTCCAGGCATGGAAGGCCCAATACCCTGATTGTTATCTTCGACCTGAATATACAAAGCCCGCTGAAAATATTCTTCAACAAAGGGTTGCAGTTTATGTGGAAATATCGTGACTCGATCTTTAGCACCTTTGCCATTAAACACAGATAGCGAGCCTTGACTAAAATTAAAGTCCTTAATTCTCAGTCGTAGACATTCAGAGATTCTCAAACCAGATCCAAACAACAGGGAAAAAATTAACCGTTCTCTTGGCTCACAGCATTTGAGAATCTGATTCACTTCTTGTGAAGATATCACGATTGGCAGATGTCTCGGACGTGTAGCGAGGCTAAAACCCAGTTCACCCAAGGGCTTTTTCAAATATTTGTTATAAAGGAATACCAAAGCGTTCAAAGCAACCTTCTGTGTATTGATTGCAACATCACGCTGATTTGCCAAGAAATTCAGAAACAAGATGACTTCTTCCGGCCCCATGACAGAAGGGTGCTGGAGCCGATGATAACGAATATAGAACCGAATCCAGTAAATATAAGTGTTCTCTGTACGAATGCTATAGCCATGAAGCCGCATGTATTGGCGGATTTCTGTCAAAAACTTACTCTTGGTCATACGATTCTCCAAATGTAAAGAGATACTGTTTAAACATACAGTATGATTTCATATATTCAAGCCAAGATAGTGCAGTTTGTTTTCGTGCTTGCCCGCATTCCTCTCCAGTGATACTTTAAACACTAAAGAAATCAGTGGTTTACGGATGTGGTTTACAAGATAGTAGGCATCCCCGTAGCCGAAATAGTGTGCGCGCACGCTTTTCTAGGAAGGAGTTGTATTGCTAAGGAAGGTTTCTCAATGAAATCAGTTAGTTACACGAGTAATCTCGAAAGACTCTCGCCAGAATATCAGGCACGCACACGAATAAACTGTTAAATATCCTTTAAATGGAGTAGCAATGAAAAAATATGTTTTATCTTTGGGCTTGTTTTTTTCGTCGATAGCAAATGCTTCTACAACAGACTGTCAAAACTTGCATATAGGAAGAATCTGGGTTGAAAAAGGAACTGGTTTAAAAGCAGTTGTATATCTTAATAATCGAGGCGATACCTCCGGTTCATATTGGAGCTACTTTAAAGATTGGTCACTGGATGAAAGAAAAGAAGCCCTTTCAATGTTGATGGCTGCGAAAGCATCAAATCATAGGGTAAATGTAATCACAGAGAATACTGATGGCTGTGGATTAATAGCAGGTGGTACCCAGACAAAAGCCCTCTTCTTAACAACTAATCCGTGATTTAACAAGTGGGTGAAATGGACAAATTTAAGCATGGCTCGCTTCGCTCACAATACCATGCTTAAATTCGCCCTTTACCCAGGCGTTATAAATCAAGACTAAATTGGAGGCTAAAAATGAAATTTGGTATCGCTATTATTTCTCTACTATTTTCACTCGGAGTGAGTTCAGCCGAAATAGATCGTAATTTAACAGTAACTAATGTTGCTATTGAAAGTAACAAGAAAGGCTATTTCCGAGTAGCTGAAGCACTATCTGCTTCCTGCGTGCATTCGGTTATTTATTTTGATTTAGAGAGTTCCTCTGGAGCTGGGTATTTGTCAGCTTTACTTAGTGCGAAAATGGCTAGTAAAAGGTTGTCATTAATCTCATATGATATTGCTAGTGGGAGCAATGTGTGCACTGTATCAACTATTGAAATTGAATGATTTATAACAAAGCTAGGCAGCCAGGACGCACTTCGTGCGCCTCTGCTAGCAGGCGTAATATTTACTATAAGGAAAAACAAAAATATGAAATTCAAGCAGATTATGTTCTTGTCAGTATCATTAAGTTTGACTGTCACTGCTAATGCAGGAAGGTATTGGCCTGAAGCGACTTTAACTAGTTGGGAATTATACTTAAATAATGGAGTTGCATACATTTTATCCAGTCAATTTGCCGATCATTGCTCTTATGATCGAGGACAAATAAATATGGATGGTACTGAATATAACAAATCGCTATATGCATATGCAATGTCTGCTAAAGCCAGAGGTAAAAATTTAAGGTATGTGGTAGATAGCACTCAGAAAACTTGTATTATTTCAGCATTGCAAGAACAGGATTAACTACCATATAACAAAACCTTGCTTGGGATAAACCCAAGAAGGCGGCGTTATGTTTTAAAGGAAAAACAATGAAAAAATTATTATCTGCCTTCTTAATCCTAGCAAGTTCGATAAATGTTAGTGCTAACGAGGTCGAAAAGTCTGAAATTACTTACATTTCCCCATGGGAAGACCACATAGATATTCAAACAAGCGGTACAAAGATAGATCCAGATAATTGTGGCGACAAAAACTTGTATAGAATTGACCTCCATAATGATAATGGTGCTTCGGAAAAATTGTCAGTTTTATTGTCAGCATTTATGGCTGGAAAGCCAGTTGGCTTACGTTTGAAAGGTTGCGTTGGGGATAAACCTAAGATATTTGGTGTTCGTTTATACAAATAAACATAAAAAAAATGTTAAGTCGCCGAAAAAGGCGCTGCTAGGACGGCTTTCCGCTGCGCTCCAAGCCGCCTCTTACATTGGCGTTATGATTCCGCAAAGAAACTCACACTAAAGGAGAACCAATGAGAATTATTTTTCTAATCGTGATTTGTATGTTTTCTATAACTGTACACGCAGCAAAGTATTCTGCAACAGGAGTTGTTCAGGACATAAAAATGTTCTCTGAAAACCCTAACATATACAATACTGAACAATTAGGTAGGGTTTTTATTTACCTAAATGAACTCCCAAAGGCATGCGCATCAAATGAGAAGCGCATAGCCATTAGCAGCAATCATCCACTGTTTGATTCCGTCCTGTCAGTCGCATTGGTATCAAAAACCACACAAACCCCTGTGGAAATTTGGTATCTCGACTCGTGTTCACAGAGATCAAATGCTTGGGATTTTTCTATAATGATACTGAAATAAGCATAACAAGATGCTGGTGCGGAGCCAAAACTCAGCGCTTGTTTGTGCATGGCTTCGCCATTATACGCGTAACCAACCACCAAGCTTTTACCCGTACAGTACGGCGTTATGACAAAGTAAGGAAGATATACATGAAAAATTTTATTTTATTAGCAAGCATGTTATTGCCAAGCCTATCGTTAGCAGGCAGTGACGATTTCACGGTTAAAGGTTTAGGTATCAGCACCTCAAATACGATATTTTTAGACGTTAACGAGTCCCACTCTCAGTCAGAGTGCAGTAACAAAAACTCTTTCAGATTTAAAACCGCACATCCTTTATATAAAGAAATTTATGCTACTCTCCTAACGGCTAAAGCAACTAGAAGTGAAGTAAGAATCGCATTTTCGGATAGTGTGAGTGATTGTGTATACAATTCGCCTCAAATACTTTCTGTATATATAAAGTAATGTCATAACAAGCGCATGTTGCCGGACTGGTTTTCCGCTTCGCTTCAAACCAGTCGCAAATGCGGGCGTTAGGACTACAAAGGAATCGAGATGCGGAGTGAATTTCAATACTTCATGAACCAAGATGATCATGCGTTCTTTGACGAGTATCTTCGTAGCATTCATGGAGTAAGCATCAAGCAGGGGAAACACTTCGATGAGATTCTACTGGATGATGGCTTCATCCAATATGAACGAAGTTTCCTAGAAGACAGAGTTCTTACTTCCGGCCGCATTGCAATTACTTCGACTGATTTGGACGGGGCTTACAACTTTTCGTCGCATCAGGCAGTTGAGTCACTGTACAAAAAATTAAGAAATTGGCTCAAAAAACGTAGCGTCAACTCTCTGGTTTGTTTCAACGAGAAATCAGAGAACCCTGCGACCCAAGCTGTAAAAAGCTTTTGGCTAGGACCTGGCGCTGAGGCAATACTAAATGATCCAGCTATTAAGCTAAAACAATTTAAATCGGGCAATATCGTATTTAAGCTGGCATAAAGCCCTAACAAGGCGCTCAAGCAAGGACGCAGCAAAGCTGCGCCGCTTAGCTTGGCGTTATACATCAAGGAATAATATGCGGATAATCATCGTTCTACTGCTGAGCTTTTTCTCATAATTACTCGCTGCTCAAGAGGAGTATACGAATCCAGTTGATGGTAAGACATACGTGGCGGACTGGAAAACATATCAGCCTGACGGAGGGAGTAAGCCCCAAGATGGGCGCGTGATTAATTCAGGGGTAAGGCTTCTTAGTGCTCAGGCTGATTTTGAAAAGAATACGACAGCCGAAGAATTAGCAAAATTGATAGGATTTATTCAAGAAGTACTCACGAAAGAATCACAGGATTATAAAGGTAGTGGCGAAATTCTTCTTCAAATCGAGCTTCGTAATGAAGATAACCCTGAATTTAAAATGTCCTATCAAGGGGAGCTTACGGAAGATTATCTTCAGCGATTCTATGGTGTACTAGAGTCTATTGAATATAAAACGCTACAAAGTTCTGTGATGTTACAAGTTCACTTCGTGGTGAAAAATGCATAACAAACAGCCCAGTAGCAAATAGAGATTTATGTCGCAGGTGGCGGACAGCTGTATGCTCTTAATAGTTAGAAAAATTCGCCGCACTTGTAACAAGTTGCATCACGGCTGCATCACGTCGTATTTCTTAACTCTGAATCCAACCCGATAGAAGGTATACCAAAGTCTAACGGATAAGATGACTTATGCTAAGGTATCATCAGCCAACAAAGACCAGTGTTGTTCAAAAAGTTGAAAGTAAAATCTGTGTTCCTGAGCCTGATCAAGGAGGATCAGGCCGAATAATTTGCTATAACACTCGCATCCATCCATTTATGCTGTCACGATGGCGAAAAGAACACCGTGACGTCAAGGTCATCCCCGATAATCGTGCGCGTTTAGTACAGTGATATCATTATAAGGAGTATTATTTCAAATGCACTCACCAGAGCTATCCGTTGTATTTTTAAATCTTGTCATTGTCTTAGTTGCTTATCTTTCTATATACCCAAAGTTGGCCGGAAGTAATTTAAATAAAATTTCATTTTATGATATTTTTACTTCGGGCTTTTCTTTGTTTGTTGTAGGTTTTAACTATTGGGGTAGTGGCCAAGTATTTACTTTATTATTTTTTGACGTCAATTGGTTCTGGTTTACCCTTGTTACCTATGGCGCACTCGAAATTCCGGTCGCTATTTGGTACTTTAAAATAAAAAATGTAGAATTTTAGGGACTGATTTAGATCATGAATACGAGTAGACGTATATTTCAGGAGGAAGCGTGGAGAGAGTTATTATTTCCAAATTAGTTGATAGCGATCGAAACGCTGTGTTTGATTTGCTTCAAAACTCTTCGGCTATGAGGTTTTGGGACCAAGAAGGCCCTGACAGATTCAGAAGCAGAGGTTTGGTTTACTAATGAGCAATAAGCAGAAACCAGATTTGCTTTCAGGTCTACCGAAACTAATGAAATTGTTGGTTTTTGCGGAGTTACTCAACTGGATGGCGAGTTAGACTTTGGCTATTTCGTTCGTCCTAAGTTTTGGGGACAGGGCTTGGCGTCTATAATGTGCGAGTCTGCAATATCGAAATTGGCTCAATCTATCGACTTTTCCCAGGTTAGAGTCTTTATTGCATCCGATAATCTGGGGAGCCAAAAAGTAGCGCACAAACTTGGCTGGAGCTTAAAATGCGAAGCTGAGAACGAATTTGAGTCAGGGTATCTGTATCAGATTCACATATAACAACAAAGGTAGCAGCGGCTCTTGGTGAGCATCGGCGTAAGTCGGATCCTCAACCTGTGGCCTGGCTATTATCATCTGGCGTATTCTCTAGACGTAGTAATTCATCGAGCCGATATGAGGTATCGCAACGTGAGAGTCAAATTCTCTATGCTGCTAACCATAATGTTAGCAAGTTGCACGGTTGCACAGGTTAGTAATTTAGAATCGCTGAAAGATGAGGATGTAACCCTTCATTTGAGTAACTATGTGTCGGATGATGAACCCGGCATCCAGTACATCGTCGTGGATAAGAATGCCACTGTATTCAGCCGTACCGGTGGTCTTGCAAATGTAGCGAAACATGAACCTCTTAATGCCGGGCAAACGATGGCGGCATTTTCGATGACCAAGACACTGACGGCTATTGCCATATTACAATTGGTTGAAGCGAAAAAGGTACGCCTGGATGACAGAGCGGCATCGTATGTGGAGCACCCTTACAGCCCTGCCATCACAATTCGGCAGTTATTGAATCACACTTCCGGGATACCCAACCCCATTCCCCTTAAATGGGTACATCTTGTAAAAGAGCATTCCAATTTTGACGAGAAAGGTGCACGTCAGGCAGTGCTTCAACACCATGACGAAGTGGAATTCATGCCAGGTGAAGAGTATCAGTACAATAATATTGGCTACTGGTTGCTGGGTGCTGTTATCGAGCACGCTTCTGGAATGGCATATGCGGACTATATGGAGCATCGTATTTTTCGGCCGTTGAAACTTACACCCGATGAAATCGGCTTCAGAATTATCAATGAAAGCAATCATGCAAAGGGTTACTTAAAGACATGGTCATTTATGGGGATCTTTGGTCGTTTTTTTGTCGATTCGGACGTTATCGGTAAAGATGAAAGCGGCTGGACGCACATCGAAAATGTTTACCTTAATGGTCCTTCATTCGGGGGGGCTATTGGCACGGCAAGAGCCTTTTCGGTGATATTGCAAGACTTGTTATCCGAAGACTCCAAACTTTTAACAAGCCGTACGAAAAGACAACTTTACCAACAGCAACAGCTTAACTCCGGCAAAGAAATAACGATGACACTTGGTTGGCACATCGGCACACTTGAAGGTGTTACTTACTATTACAAGGAAGGTGGAGGCGCAGGCTTTCATAGTGAAATGCGGATATACCCGAGTTCGGGGTATGGATCAGTCATTATGGCCAATAGAACATCGTTTAATTCAGGAAACGCTCTGGATGAGCTTGATATCTACTTTGTCAGACCATGAAATTCAGACAATGACAACTCTCAACGCTGGGTAGCCTCCTCTTGATTCAATACCCGGCGTGAGCGTGCGGAGCGCTCCCTCTCACTTGTACTGGCAAAGTCAGCTGTTCTTACCCGGATAACTGATATTTTAGTGATCATTTCAGATATCGAGGTATATGCGTTGCCGATGGGTCACGGATGGTGGTAGACAACGCCTGTATTAATTGGTCAGATACGCTCAGTATTAGCTGGAGCCTCGATTACACCGGGCTGGCAAATACGCTTGGACTGTAGAAACTGGTTGCCGGATCTTGGCTATTCTGTATTGGCTTCATCTGATGATGAACATCCGGATAAATGGATGGTGTTTAAACCGTAGCCCTTCGGCTCAATGGTGGATGTATGAGATTATTAGTGCTGGCGCTGGCGTTTATCAGCGGAGTCTGTCACGCAGATGATATAGACGGTCTGTGGGTTGGTTACTATGAATACACGCTGAGAGAGAAACCCGCTCGTGTCGAGTTCTCCCTGGTTCTTAAAAGTGACGGCAGCAAAGTTGTCGGAAAGATGATGGAACGCAATACCTTCGGGGATAAGCAAGTCATTGCGCTTTTTGCCAATATCAATGGTGTGGTTGATGGCCAGACCATCAAGTTCTACAAAACCTATGATGGTTCTGGCTCAGTAAATCATTCGGTGTTGTACGAATTGAATTTTGCTAATGAACACCGGCTCGCACGGGGCACCTGGACAATCGGTGAGCGAAGTACCGGCCTGGTCGAGATTCTTAAAATCGAGCTATAGAGCTGCCAACATTGAGTCTGGAGGCAATTGTTACCGGGGTTAGCGCCCCGGTTAGGTAAGCCGATTCAAAGCTCAGTGAGAAATGCTTCCAGCATTTGGTTGAATTCGCTGGGGTACTCCCAAAACATGAGATGCCGCCCTTTTGAAGACAGCTTTGCCGACGGTGTATTTTTGTCGCGCCATTGCCTGACGATGTTCGCCCACTCATCCCTGACGATGTAATAGAGCGGTAACTTTCCTTCCAGGTTTATTAACGTTTCTTCATAGTTTGCATAAGACGCTGTTTCGTTGGTCAGTGCGGCAACGAAAGGGGGAGTTTGCATTGCAATATCGACAATCTCATTCAGTTTCTCGGTTGACTGATTTTCTAACATCCATGAGGCAAATTGCCGATAAAACGCGCGTGGTTTACTGAGTACGGCTAATGTTGTGGTTCGTCTTACCGATTGGCTATCGACGCTATCAATCCATGCCCACGAATTTTTCACGGTATCGAGCATCGTTGTGGGTGTTCCATCCAGTACAACAACCGCTTTGACATTGTCTGTGTCGTATTGAGAAATGTACGAAAGCATATCCAAAGTACCAAAAGACCACCCTACCAGTACCACATTGTTGAGATTCAATTTATCAATAAACTGGGCCAGATCTTTCCCTCGCTGATGGTAGCTATAGCCGCTGTTCGGCTTCGATGAGCGACCCTGCCCCCTCGGGTCGTAGGCGAATACTTTAAATTTCTTCGAATCTTCAAAATAGCTGAGCTGATACTTGAATACCTGACTCGACATACTCCAGCCAGGAATAAAGATGATTGCTTGCGGGCCTGAACCTTGTTGCTGATAGTAGATTGTCAGTGATTCATCGATGGTTACATACTTCCCGTCAGTTTCCATTGAATAGGAACTGGAAAAATACAATACCAGTACAATAAAAATGAACGATTTATTCATAATACGGCCTCATAAAGACTCTTTCACCTTGTAGAATACAACCTGACCGGCAGGGTACTTTTCCGGTCAGGAAACGCCCTGTCACAGAGTGTCATCTCCAGACAGTGGTTGATGCGTTCGCGGTGTTGCTATTTGGGTAATATAATATTTATCGTCGCTATCAGACCCCAACCTTCGGGTCCCGAGGATGGACCTTCGGCCCAATACCGTAACCCGCCACCGAGGCTGACCGGCAATTTCCCGAAGCGAAATAATTTGCTGGCTGAGAATTTAATCGGTATGGACCATTCCTCATTGATATCGTCGTACGTTGCTTCGGAATTCATGCTGAGAGAGATAGAACTCGGCGTCCGGTAACTAATAAACGGTTGGGTTAACGTTGTTTTAATTGGCGTGTCACTGTTGACATCGCGAATGGAATTAACAAGCGCGCCATAAGTCCAGGATTTACCCTTCTGTCTCAGAGCAACGGCAGTCAGTCCGGCGCCCGGTTCACCTAAACCAGTAAAGTCATTATTTGACGTAGGCACAATAAAGACCGGACCGGCACCCCATATCCAACCGGAGTCACCGACGGTTTTCGGAGAAATAAAGAAGCTTTGTACGGTGTCGCCTAAACCCGTCTCAGAACTGCTACCAGGAACCACGTCTGTCAGAGACACTATCGGCAATACTGTTCGAGAAATAACATTCCAGTTCTCACTGATCGAAAACGGAATGACTGGTTTGATGGTCATGACCGTTCGTTCGCCTTCATCATCGCTTCCCAGATTACTGTCATAGGTAAAATCCACCGGTAACTGGATAAGGTTTGAGATGGGATTGGCCAGCTTTCTGGATATAGCCTGATCTTCGGTTTCAGCGGCTATTGGTAGTGATATTATTGTTCCGATACTTAAGATAAATGCATAAATTAATTTCATCATTCGACCCTCATGCAACTGTCTGGATTCCAAGTAGTACGTATTTGTCTGGGAATCAAAAAGGGGGAGATTCCCCCTCTCAACTACTTGGTTGTTATGGTCTGTTAATCTGCTGATCTACTTAACTTTCTTCAGCAGAGGGACCAAGCGATAGCCATCTTTTAAGACACGGTCTGAAGGGCCATAGTGTCGTGCCGTAAAGCTGAATACTCCAGTACCGTTTTCAATTGGAATGAAATTAGGATATTCCGGACCACAGCCCATACTAATGGTGTAAGTGCCATCTTTATTAGGCTTCGCCTGATAAGAGTTGGCATTGGCAATGTCATTAAACATAAAGCCAGCTTTGTTATACACGGTGATCGACCAGAAATGTTTGTTCTTTGGGTCTTCAAAGTTCAGTTGGTAACACCCTTTGGTTGGGAAGTTAGGTGATGTTTCATAAATATTATCCTTTGCCAGGGCACCGCCCCAACCTATCGCTGCTGCGACCTGGTTCTTCATGGGATCGTAATATCCTCTTGATTCATCAGTCGGTGAAGAGAACAGCGTGGTTGATAATTTAAGAGGTCCTTCTTTTTTGATTAGCTTCATCACATCGGCTTTTAACTGATTTTCGACCCGATAAAACGACGTTTTCTCCATCGGCTGAGTGTAAAAAGGTTTGTCACTACCAGCGTTGATCGTAATTTGTTTCTGATACTGCTGAGCCTGCTCGGATGAAAAGTTGGCATCCAGACGAATGAGAACAATCAGGTGATCACCAGTATGAGTCGCTAACTCGTATGTACCGGGGCCGTACGACATGGGTTGGGGACGGTGATCTTCTGTTACAGGCTGCATCGTCATATAGGTGCCTTCAGGTACACTGGGCATTGTGATTGTTGCACCTTTGGATACATTAACAACGGCCTTTGAATAATAGGCATCGCGGTTCATTCGTACCACCGGCTGGTCATCGGTGGGTGCTAATACCGTAATATGGGAAAACTTGTTAACACCAACTTCAGCTTGTGTTTCGAGTATCTGACGAGCGGTTTCCGCCCGTGGGTAGAGCGCCTTCGTTACAGTAACGCCATTCTTTGAGAAAAATTTATCAATGTTATCTGTCATTTCAGGTTCAGCGGCATGCGTAACAGACGCTAAGCCGAGCAGGCCGGTAATGATCAGGATGCAGGTACTTACGGTAGAAAATCTCATATCATGCTTCATATTTCTTTCCTTCTTCGTCGTGGTATGGGTCTCGGTAATTTCACCCAAACCCCGTTACGTTGAATGTTGGTCGTTATATGTATTAACTGATATCGGCACTCAAAGTTGTGTGTACACCAGCGTCAAACGAGAAAACTCGCCATCTAAACCATCGTCATTTCTTTCTACTGTTTTTCCATAACTTAATTTCAGTCCCAGCGACCGGGAAAATTGAATGCCTATGGTTGCCCCCATATTCAACGATTGCTGCTCATCATCTCCATACGTTCCATCCGTCTTCGTTTCTCCACCATACGAATATATGCCGTCAACAGATGCCCATATTCCAGGATTGAAGTTATGCGTAATGTGCGTCTCTAATTTATAAAGAGGTTCCTGACTGACTTTATCCGCGCCAAAAGGATCATCATTGTCACCAAAAAAGGTGACGCTTGGCAGCAGATCAATGGTGGTTAATTGCGGGTCTAAGAAACTTTCACCAAAGCCAAATGTAATCGGTGATCCCAATTGCAGTGAATACCGGTTTGCCCCTAAATTGGCGGATTTTTTTTCATCGTATTCACCCGTTGGCAGGGTCACTCTTGCGAGTCCACCTACGGCAAATGTCGGTTTGTATTTGGCGTAGGTTGCTTTCGTCAGCGGTGGTAGATTGTATAAACCTGTTGAAAGTAAAATCTGCGTATCGCCCAAACCCTCAGACTTGGTCTTTTTCTTAAAGTTGGGTGCGTTTGGTAACGTGATGGTGGATGTCAGCTCACCGGTCGGCTGAACCAACGTGAACGACACATAACGGTCGTTGATATCCATGGTTCGCGAATACTGAGCGATCAATAAATCCACGTCCACATCCAGATCGGGGTTAACAATCCCCGAGTTCAGCACTGAATTACCCTCTGTATGCATTCCAAAAACAGTGAACACATTCGTGTTAACTGGTGGTGGTAAATAAGCGCGAGGGCCGTCTCCAATATCTGAAAGCGTCACGTTGCTGTAAAGCGCCAATAAGCTACAGCTCATAATCAATTTTCCTACAGGCACCATTCGATTATTCAGAAGGGATAACGTCATAATCTTGTCCACCTTTTTTGTTTGAATGACCATGCAAAATTACACGTTTGGTCGCGTTGTGATTCGCCGCAGAACGAGATCAGCTTTCCTGAAGCCATCACTGTTCTCTTCGATACATCGGTTTCTTTCTTGTCTTAGAAAAAACTGATACATGACTGATCAGCAAACCCTGTACCAACACCCGCACAGCCGATTTATCGAGCTTTCTGTTATTTAACTCGACTTATTTTTTGCAAAATGCAGTTGCATTATCGTTTTGCAAATACGATTTCCGAAAATGCTTGCTCTTGCTGCGCTGTTGAAACAACTGACGTAGCGATCAAACAGACAACACGGTTAAACAGTGAGACGTCTCTTCTTTATAGTCGCGAGTGAGCTGCCTGACATATGACACCATCTCTATGCAGACAGCAGGTGGCTCGGCTCTTGCCATAAAAACGAAATAACCAAATAACCATAAACATATATAAAATGGCATCACGCCCCGAAGCAATCTCGCCCGAACAAGGTTTCGTTACAGAAGGTTTCAGCCTTACAGAAACCGATGGGTACCTTTCAGGCATGCACGACAGGTAGTTTGATTCAACCAGATCTGCTCAAACCTCGTTCCTGTTCTAGACTGAAGGTATTTTCATCTCTGAGGGCTCGCCATGCCTGAACGACACAATCCACTTTGTACGTCATGGTCTTCAGGGTTACTGATGCTGCTACTTTCCTTATCCAGTCAGGCACTGGAAGTTCGGGTCAGTGACTCTCGCGAGAACAACTTCTATATGGATGCACTGGTATGGGTACTGGATAAGTCTGGAGTCGATTACCAGCTGATCCATACTGATCACCCGATCTCTACCCAGCGTCGTAAAGTGAACCTGTTACTGAACAACGAAATTGATGTGATTTACGCTGGCACGACCAACGAACTTGAGAGCCAGTTATCGCCAATCAGAGTACCAATAACCCGTGGCTACATCGGTAACCGCTTGCTACTGATTAATAAACAGCTGCAATCCGATTATGATGCTGTATCAACGCTTGACCAGCTGAAACAACACACCGCTGCGCTTGGCTTCGGCTGGCCCGAAGTCGAGATTTTCCGTGCCGCTGGGTTAAGTCTGAATGAGCGTATTTATGATGAAATTTTTGTCGCTTTGAACGAGGGCAGTCGGTACTATTTTTCCCGTGGTTTGCTGGAAGTTTACCCGGAACTATCCGGTAAACGGCAGTCGTTGAAGAACATCACAATTGAAAATCATCTGATGTTAAAGTACAAGTCAGCGGTTTTCTTCTTTGTACACCCGAACAACAAAGCACTGAAAGCCGCGATTGAGCAAGGTTTTCAACGAGCTTACGAAGACGATAGTTATCTGGAGTTTTTCTATAACCATCCTTACATCAAAGCATCGTTAGCCAAGTCGGACCGCCAGCAACGCACCGTGATAAGCATCGACAATCCCTTCTTTCCCGAGGCGTCAGACAATATCCCTGAAAAGTATTGGCACACCAATGAACCCTCGGTTAACGCACAAACTCCGTAGGTTTTTCAAGTTCGTATATCACGTCGGTAATGGTTTCCATACGTTCTTGCATGGCAAACTGAGCATCTGCCAGACCGCGGTTATAATAGTAAGCGCCCAGTTCTTCACTGATAAAATCCAGTAAAAACTGAGCCTGGAATTGACCCAATTCCTGATCCATTTCTTCATTGAAGTACATTTGCAGTTTCTTACCCAGGATTTCTTTTTCTTCCCTTGAAAACTGAATATCAGACATAAGCCAGTTTCTCCATAATTAATGCCGCCTGATCGTCACAACCAAACGGTGTTGAGCAGTGTATAGAATACGCCATACCGTGAACCTGCACTGCTGTCACTGACAAGCGCTTTGAGTGTGCATCAGGTATGGTATTCTGACATCGGTTGTAGGAACAGTCAGACCGATTGAAACCTGATTTGCTGAACTAACCAAGAGACTAAAACTATGAGCCAGATTCTCAGTTCTGAACAGATAAATAGCGCCATTTCTGACCTCAACCAACTCGCCGCACCAAACTGGGAGTTGGTGGATGGCAAGCTTTGTTGCCAACTCAAATTTCAAGATTTTATTCATGCGTTTGGTTTTATGAGCCAAGTCGCCATCATCGCAGAAACACTGAATCATCACCCGGAATGGTCCAACGTTTACAACACAGTCAACATTCATCTGGTGACTCATGATGCCGGCGGCATCACAGCAAAAGACACAGAATTAGCAGGACGTATTTCTCAACTGCTATGACCGGTGCATCCCCTCTCCGATCCGATTATACTGACAGAAAAATCCGCTATCACTGAGGTTTCAGATGTTGTTCTTCCCAAACCAACAAGAACTTGATTGTATTAATGACGAGGGCAAAATCGTTGGAAAAATTAAGTTTAATGGTGCCGAAGATAAGCATGTTTTTTGTCAGTATGACGATACCCTGATGTTGTCGGAAGCAGAAAGCACCAATATCAAAGAGCGTCTGATTGGTCTGGATTCTGGTAAGTACGACATCCCGATGCAGGATGACGACTGACGTCTCGCCCCTCCACTGAGGAGAACCTTCTACCATGAGTCAGTCGTTGTTTTGGCGTAATCCGGATATACCGCAGGTAGAGTTGCGCCGCGTGGAAGACGGTCGTAAAGTCAATTATGCCCCCCACAGCCACCAGCAATGGTCAATCGGAGCGATCACCAGCGGTGTTGCCCGTTATCTCTATCGCCAGGATAGTTATGCCATTGCCGAACAAGATCTGGTGATGATGAACCCAGACTGGGTTCACAGCTGTAATCCGGTTGAGAATCAGCCCTGGGCTTATTGGATGATGTATGTGGATACGGAATGGCTGACGCAATTAAGCTTCGAAGCTGGTTTGCTGCAACAACCTCAGTGGCAACCGATTTCACGGGCAATGATTCGGCCACAGGATAGCAGCCATGATTGGTACCAGGATTACTGTCGCGTTGCTGAGGCCTTCGTTGACGACAACAGCGATCTGCTGGAAAAGCAATCTCTGCTAATCGATTTTTTATTATCACTGATGAGCTGGCTGAGGGATGTGCCCGAGTTGCAACGGCCAGATTCTTTGCCGCCACAAGCGTTAACTCAGGTGGCGACACTATTGGAGCAAAATCTCAATGAGACGCCTCAGTTGTCGCAATTAATGAACCTGGCAAATTGCAGCGAAGGCCATTTAATCCGCAGTTTCAAACAACACTTCGGCCTGACACCTCACGCCTATTTAATTAATCGCCGTATTCAGCACAGTCAAAAGCTGTTAAAACAAGGAATGGATATTGTCGACGTTGCTCAGCAACTGGCTTTCTCAGACCAGGCTCATTTCCAGCGCACCTTTAAACGATTAACCGCCACCACACCTGGACAGTATCTTAAAAACAGCTAGCCTGCTGGTGTTAAGTCAATGATGCCAATGCGCTGATAAGCAGTAACAGTGATAACACACGATTAAAATATTTAATCCGTCCAGGCTGTTGCAACCAGCGACGAAAGTAAGCTCCAGCCAATACCCAACAGGTCAGGGATAACCAGCATATCGGGCCATAAAGCAGCGTAAATAACCAAAACTCCTGCTGAGTTTTTGCGTAGGCACTGAGGCCAGCAGCAGAGGCCAACCACGCTTTTGGGTTAAGCCATTGCATGAGAAATCCGGTCCAGAAACCAGGAGCAGCAGAGTCATCCGTATGCATAACATCACCACTGAAAAATAATACCCAGCTGAGGTACAGCAAAAAACCAACACCAGCCCAGCGCAACCACTGATACAACAACGGCCATTGCTCAAATAACGAACTCAGCCCCAGTCCGACCAGAACAAACAACAGGAGAAAGCCAATCGTCGCACCAGACACGAAGATCAATCCAAAGCGCAGAGGATAACGACCGCCGCAGCTTAACCCCACCAGATTGACGGGTCCGGGAGAGATGGAAGCCGCCAGTGCAAAGGCGGACATCGAAAAGATAAGAGAAAATGACATACTGCCAACGACCTGTAGTAACTATGAGTAGCTGGCAGTGTGTCGTGATAACGCAGGGCTGTATTGAATAAAACTGATCAGCTCTCTTTCGCTGCGTCTGGCTCCGTTGGATTGGTTTCATTCAATAATTGAAGGACACGTTCACGTAAATCATCTGCTTTTACGCTTTCCGGCTCAACAGCCGTTGTTGCAGTTAACGTCACTTTTGACCAGAAACGACGTGGTTTCGTGGTTAACGCATGACCATCTTTATGAGAGAAGAAGCTGCCCCATAAACCTTCCAGCGCCATTGGAATCACGGGTACCGGTGTTTCTTGAATAATCCGCTCGATGCCTTTTTTAAACTCATCCACTTCGCCGTCTTTGGTGAGTTTGCCTTCGGGGAAGATACACACTAACTCGCCACGATCTAATTCCTCTTTAATACGGTTAAACGCAGTTTCATACATCTGTGAATCCGCCCTGGGAGAACAAATCGGAATGGTCTTGGCCAATTTAAAGAACGTCGTTAAGCCCTTCATTTGAGCAATATTTTTATCCATCACAAAACGAATCGGGCGCTGATAGGTGCCGGCAATTAACAGTGCATCCACATAGCTGACGTGATTGCACACCAATACTGCCGGGCCATCAGTGGGAATATTATCCAGCCCTTTGTGACTCACACGGTACATGGTATGGCTGAGGATCCAGATGCAAAAGCGTAGAAAAAATTCAGGAACCTGAGAATAAACATACACTGCCACTACAAGATTCATAATGGCCAATACCAGAAAATAGTCACCAATCGACATATCCAGTACCGCCAGCAGTAAAATACCCACACCGGCACTGACCACCATAAATAAGGCATTTAATACGTTATTCGCAGCTATGATCTGAGCGCGATTTTTATCGTCGCTGCGTTGCTGAATCAGTGCCTGCAGCGGAACCACAAATAAACCACCAAAAGCACTGACCAGAGCAATATCCAGCATCAATCGCCAGTTCGCGGCATTACCAATAAAGGCCATCGCCGTCATACCTTCGACCACATGAATCTGGTCTATAGCAAACCATAAATCGATACCAAATACGCTCATTCCGATTGAGCCAATAGGCACGATACCCAGCTCAACTTTATGGCCCGACAGTCTTTCACACAGCAGCGAGCCGGCGGCAACCCCCAGAGAAAACAGTGTCAGTAATACAGTCACTAACTGGGTCGAGCCACCAAGGTACTCTTTCGAGAAGTTTGGAAACTGAGTTAAATAGCTGGCACCTATAAACCAGAACCAGCTGATGGCCACAATCGATAAATACACCGCACGATTTTCACGCGCCTGACGAATGGTATTCACCAACTCAGTAAACGGATTCCAATTAATGTTTAATTCCGGATCATTAGCTGTAGCCGTTGGAATAAAGCGACTGGTGATTAATCCGAGAATGGCGAAACCAACAATACCTGCAGCAATCCACTGGGGACTGTTCTCGAAGTCGAATAATAAACCCGCGCTAATGGTACCGGCGAGGATGGCAATAAAGGTACCCATTTCCACCAGCGCATTGCCACCCACCAATTCATCTTGTTTCAGGTGTTGCGGCAACAATGCAAACTTCACCGGGCCGAAAATGGCTGATTGCAAACCCATTAAAAACAGCAACGCCATCAAACCCCAGACGTTCCCGGCCAGAATTGACACCGCAGCCAGCGACATAATTACCAGCTCTAGTGCCTTGGTCCAACGAATCAGTTGCGACTTTTCCATCTTGTCGGCAATTTGTCCGGCCACCGGAGAAAACAGAAAAAATGGCAGAATAAAAATACCCGCGGCCAGGTTCGTCAATAGCGCACTGTCTTCATTGCTGGCAATGCCACCAAAGGCAATCATCAGCAATAAGGCATTTTTATACAGATTATCGTTAAACGCGCCCAATGCCTGGGTTAGAAAATACGGTAAAAAACGGCGTTTCGATAACAGCGAAAACTGACTGTGTTCACTCATAAAGGGTTCCTTTTTACTGTGTCCTTGTTAAACATCCACCTGGTTCGACCAGGCCATAACGTAGTTACGAATTAACGATTCAACCATAGCACCGGCATCCGTCAGGCTATCCGCGAATAATTTATCATCCAGCGACAAACTGCATACGCCGTGGACCGATGCCCAGATGGTGCGTGCCGCTTGCTGCACCGCAGCAACATCGGTCTGTGGCGCAACCTCAGTCAATGCCTGTTCAACCGTGCGGAACAGGCCATCAATTCTTTGTTGCTGCCAGTCTGGCACTTCTTCGTCTTCTGGCAATCTGTGCTCGAACAACAACTGCCACAGATACCGATTCTGCTCGGCAAACTGCAGGTAACTCTGACCATAGGCGAGTAGCCGGGTTAAGGGTTGCTGGTCGTTTTTATGCGGTTTATTGCCAGTCTGCTTATGATCATTCTTTTCAGAATCTGACTTGAGCGTCAGCCGCGCCGACAGGCTATCTAATGTCGCCGCATTGACACTGAGCAACAGCTGATCGTAGCTGCCAAACACATTAATCAGCGTGCCTGGCGAATAACCAATGCGCCGAGCCAGTTTGCGCAGGCTCATATTACCCAGTGGCTGTTCTGCCAGATGCTGCTGCAGTGCTGCAATCGCCAATGCCTGAATCTGCTCGTGGGTGTGGTCTTTTCTGCGTGCCATATCGTTTGATTTATAAGAAGCGGGTTATTGAATGCAGACAGTATAGTGAACGGCGTTTAAAATTCTAGCTTTATTTTGAACACTGTTTATAATAATTCCGAATTGAGTCGTTGTAGCCCAACAAACTTCGCCATGGCGAACATCAGAAACACGAGGTATTCACATGAGATTGAACAGCGTAAAAGCACAGCACCGATATAACCTTGTTCCGCGTATTCGTCGCTATAGCCTGGGGCTGGGTTCGTTGGCTATTGTGTGCGCAAGCGGCAGTCAGTTGGCGCTGGCGTTATTAGCGAGCCTATATTGTCTGCGTAGGATGCGTGCTTTCCGCAGTATCATGAGCTAACCAGCAAGGAGGCTGTTATGAAGATCACCCGTCAACAGTTAACCAATGCCGCCAGCGCGAATATCATTTCGATGCAACAGGCGGATGACCTTTATCGGTTCCTGCAAACACAGGACCCAAACAACGCACGCTTCAGTTTTACCCATGTGCTGTATTACCTCGGAGGCCTTGTCGCCATTGGTGCGATGACCTTATTTATGAATCTGGGATGGGAGACCTTTGGGGGTGCGGGCATTGTATGTATCTCGTTACTTTATGCCGCGGTAGGATTGTTATTCAGCCAGAAGTTTGCTGCCCGAAACCTGCATATCCCGGCCGCTATCTGCGCCACCTTTGTCGTTTGCTTAACGCCAATGGCGATCTACGGCATACAACAATGGCTCGGTATCTGGCCAGACGACAGTGTATATCGTGACTATCACAGATACGTGCAATGGCACTGGCTGTATATGGAGCTGGGCACCCTGGTGGTGGGGTGTGCCATCGCCTGGCACTATAAATACCCGTTCCTGATGATGCCAATAGCCGTGACGCTCTGGTATATGAGTATGGATATCACTGCGATGTTAACCGGTGGTGACTATGACTGGGAACTGCGCAAACTGGTATCGATGCACAGCGGCCTGCTGATGATCGGCTTAGCTTTCTGGGTTGATATCCGTTCACGTCACCGTGCTGATTATGCGTTCTGGATGTATATCTTCGGCGTACTGGCTTTCTGGGGTGGTTTGTCGTTGCAACATTCAGACAGCGAGTTATCAAGATTGCTGTATTTCGGTATTAATTTGCTGATGATTTTCACCGGAGTATTGATCGTTCGTCGCGTATTTGTCGTATTGGGTGCCATTGGTAGCTGTATTTACCTGGGTCATCTGGCATCAACCGTGTTCCGCGACAGCTGGTTGTTCCCGGTTTCACTGACAGCCATTGGTTTGGGCATTATTTATCTCGGTGTGTTGTGGCAAAAATATGAACACTCTATCGCAATCCGTGCTCAACAGTTTCTGCCAAACTCTGTGCAGGAATTATTAGCCAACCGGAACTGACAACCCGGATTAGCAATGGTAGCCTTGGCTACCTTTTTTATCCGACGGGTAGCCGTCATTATCTGACCTATTGAGCATTATCGATGAGTGACTTCCAACACGCTAAAGAGAACTTCCTGCAACAGCTGAACAGCGACCAACACGTATTTGCTGACACACTGGCATTTATTGAGACCTGGTTCGATTTTACCCCGTCGGCGTTCAACAACGGTTCTGTAGCAAACTCTGTTGAGCAGAATCAGGGCAGCTGTAAGGTTTTCTCGTTGGCACACTTACTGGAACTGACTCAGGAGCAGGCGTTGCGTTGTTTCGGTGAACACTACCGTGATGTGGTTGCCACTCCGGATGTGGATAATCACCATAACCTGCGTCGTTTGTTAAAAGAAGGCCTGACTGACATCAGCTTCGACCAATTCCCTCTGACTCAGAAAGCCTGACCTCATGAGCAACAGCACGGATGTGAAGCTGAAAGCCGGGCTGGTACCACTGACGACGTTAACCTTCAGTGGTGCCAATCTGGATGAAGTCAAAAAACAGTTGGCGAAGAAAAAGGCGGAAGCGCCCGCCCTGTTTAATAACCTGCCCTGTGTACTCGATCTCAGCGGTCTGGAAGCGGTCGATCTGGCCGCTCTGAAAGATATTTGTCGTAATTCCGGTTTGTTAGCCGTGGCCGTAAAAAACTGTCCCAGCGTGTTATTGCCACAACTCAGCGCTTTGCAGTTAGCCGATCTGGGCCGAGGACAAACCAAACAAGCCCCGGCAACGCCGCAAAATACTGTAAAAAATCAAAGCATTGCTGAAGATAAACCACAACGTGCGGTTAAGGTACACAGCGCAAACGTACGTTCCGGACAGCAGCTTTATTTCGACGGCGATCTGTTTATCCTGGGAATGGTCAGCGCCGGGGCGGAAGTGATTGCCACCGGAGACATTCATATCTACGGCGCCTTGCGTGGTCGCGCCTTAGCTGGCGCCAAAGGCGATGAAGCGGCTGTGATCAGCGCTCAGCAATTCGAGGCAGAGCTGGTCGCCGTCGCCGGGCAATACAAGCTGTTTGAAGACCAGCACGAGCAACACAAGCAAGCCGTGGTCATTCAACTCACTCAAAATGCTGTCGACGACAGTGCTCACTTGAACATCATGGGTGTTTCATAAATACTGCTGGCAGTATTTGAATTCAGTGAATCGCGCCGCGGTCCACGACACTAATAAAGGAAGTTCACGCCTTGGCTAAAATTATCGTTGTTACCTCCGGTAAAGGCGGAGTTGGGAAAACCACTTCCAGTGCAGCCATCTCAGCTGCACTGGCGATGAAGGGAAACAAAACCGTCGTGATCGACTTCGATGTGGGCTTGCGCAACCTGGATCTGGTTATGGGTTGTGAGCGCCGTGTGGTTTACGACTTTGTTAATGTGGTTCAGGGTGAAGCCAGCCTCAAACAAGCGCTGATTAAAGACAAACGTCTGGAAAATCTGTTTGTTCTGCCAGCCTCGCAAACCCGTGATAAAGATGCGCTGACCATCGAAGGCGTGGAAAAAGTGTTGGCTGATCTGGCTGAAGACTTCGACTACATCATCTGTGATTCTCCGGCGGGTATTGAACACGGTGCGCAAATGGCGCTCTACTTCGCTCAGGAAGCCATCATCGTCACTAACCCGGAAGTTTCGTCGGTACGAGACTCTGACCGTATCATCGGTATCCTGCAAAGCAAGTCACGCATGGCAGAACAAGGCAAGAGTGTTAAAGAACATTTGCTTCTGACTCGCTATAACCCGGAACGGGTTGAGCGCGGTGAAATGCTGTCGGTAGAGGATGTGGAAGAAATTCTCGCAATTCCGTTGCTCGGTGTCATTCCGGAATCAGAAGCCGTGCTAAAAGCATCGAATCAGGGCGTTCCGGTCACCCATGATGAAGACAGCGATGCGGGCCAGGCCTATGACGATGCCGTTGCCCGATATCTCGGTGAAGATCGTCCCCATCGTTTTCTTGAGAAGCAGAAAAAAGGCTTCCTGAAACGTGTCTTCGGCGGCTAAGGAGAGCAGCTATGAGTTTGATGGATATGTTTCGTAAGGAACAAAAAACCTCAGCCAGCGTCGCGAAAGAACGCTTGCGCGTGTTGGTAGCCCACGACCGTTTACGTAACAATGGCCCGGATTATTTGCCGCAATTGCAGCAGGAGATTCTGGCGGTAATACGCAAATACGTTGCGATTGAAGAGCAAGACGTTAACGTGCAATTGGAACAACAGGGGCAGACCTCCGTTCTGGAACTGAACGTTACCCTGCCCGACGATCAATAACCTCAGAACGCCATTCATACATGAATACGCTTATTGCCAGCTGGACTCAGAAATCCTGGGTTCAGCGTTTTGGTCTGCTACTGGCCATCATCAGTTACGGTTTACTCTATCCCGGCGTGATGGAACCCATCATGACTCTCAGCGCTTCGGTTAGTTTATTTGGTTTAAAAACCCAGATGTTCCACGAAACCCGCTCCATTTGGGAAACTGTCGAAACCCTGCACAGCCTGGGTTACACCGCAGTCGCCATTGCAATTGTCACCTTCAGCGTGGTGATTCCGATCGGCAAAGCGCTGATGATTATGTTCACCTGGTTAAAACCATCCCCCGGGCGATGGCGTTTCGTTGCTGCAATCAGCAAATGGTCGATGGCGGATGTTTTTGTTGTTGCCATTCTGGTGGCCTTTTTTACTGCAAAAGCCACTGCCGAACTAGAGGCGGAATTGCTGGTTGGCTTCTACTGGTTCAGCGCCTTCTGTTTACTGTCGATCTTATCTGGCCAATTGCTGGCACATCAGCCTTCAACAGATAAATAGCGCAATCCGGATGGTATTATTTTTGAAGCGACAACAGGATGTTGCGGTGGCTGGTAATAAGTTCGTACGGGAAGCGTGAAACGAATCTTCTGCTAAGCTTGGTTCAGTTTTGTCTACTTAAAAAGCTTATGACTTCCAACACCACTGTTGCTCTGCATCATATTTTACTGAAAAGCCCATTGCTGGCGGGCGATATCATTAAGGAACTCGAACTGGGTGCTGACTTCGCCGATCTGGCGAGAGAATATTCAGCCTGCCCCTCCGCGAATAACGAAGGTTTCGCGGGTTACCACAATCTGGATACTCTGCCGACCGGCATCGTAACAGCATTAAGCGCCTGGGATGGAGAAACACCCTACACGCAATCCGTAAAGACACCGTTTGGTCTGCATATCCTGAAACCGGTAAGCAAACTGGAGCGCCAGGTGATTACCGATGAAGGTGCAGACGAGTAATTCGATGGCGATGATCTTCACGCACCAGAATTGGCATCGTGGGAATCGAGAAATATTACCAGTGCCTCACGCGCACTGCGGGCAACGTAACTTCCTGCTGGTTGAATCGAGCGTACCAACATTTCGACGCGCTGATTCGCCAGGCTAATCAACACATGCTTGCCGTCTTCTGTTGAACCTTCCTGTTCAACCATCAGCTCTCCTCCATCGTTCATAATGAACACGCCCAACTCAATCATCCGCCCCATTTCATCGTATTCGATGCCGTCGTATTGGTTGTCTGCATCGAGTTCGATTGCGCCAGGGGCGTGTAATTGACACTCAATAATAAAAAAACAACGCGGTGCTGAGAGGAAATCGCGCGCCTGTTCATACACGATCAAGCTGCAGTCGGTATCGCTCCCGCCATCGATTAACATTATATTTTCTGAGGTTAATTCAGAGGAAGGGACTGTGAATTTTGGTACTTTAGTTAACATTGAAACCCTTTCAGAGATCATGATGTGGCTGAAAATGATAAAAAATTGTTAAAAATAGCTATTTTACGCCATTGAAAGCTCATTCAATCTTCTAATGCAGAGAAAAGAGGAAATCTATATCTATACTGCACTGAACAATCAAAAGTAACGACCAAAATCCTGATGGGGGTAGTCATGAAGTTTGCCCATAAAATTGTCATCGCATCCAGTGTGATTCTTGCAATTTCTTTAATCGCGTTATCACTCAATCAATATTTCAATGTAAAACACCAGATTGATCGGCAGGTCAGTGATAGCGTAGATGAAATCGTCACAGCGATGTCCATGAATATTCAGGAAGTGATGGAGACCAAAGCGGATCTTACCGATTATTCGGTGTCACAATTAGGTGGCAATTTCAGCGATAAACATTTTCGTGAGGTATTCAGCCAACCAATTATTAAAAAACACTTTTTATTAGCCGGTTTGGGCCGGGAATCCGATGGCTCTTTTATCGGCAATGATCCGAACTGGAACCCATCGAATTACGATCCGCGTAGACGCATGTGGTATCAGGAGGCCAAAAAACAGAGAAAACTGTTATTCACAGCTCCTTATGCTGATGCAGCAACCGGAGAGATTCTGATTTCAACGGCCATGCCAGTCTATGAGAGTGGTCAATTCTACGGTGCTATTTTCACTGACGTCAGCCTCAAGAGCCTGGCCGAGATCAGTAACCGCGCCAACTTGTTCGGTGCCGGTTACGCTTTTATTGTCAGTGCAGACGGTAATTTTATCGCCCACCCGGAAGCCAGATACAATGGTAAACCCATGGCTGAAGTGTTCGGCAAACAGCTGAATACCAACAGCGCAGAAACCGTAGCTATCGAACTGAATGGCCAGAAAACCTGGATAAAATTTAATGCCATCGATGGCCTGGGCTGGCATCTGGGTGTTGCTCTTAATGATGAGATTGTTTACGCATCCAGCCACAGCCTGCGTAACGACGCCATTATTTATTCCTTAATCGCCATTACTATCGCCATCGTTGTTCTGGGTGGCATTATTAACAAATTAATGCATCCGCTGCGCGAGCTCAACGATGCTATGCGCGATGCAGCGACCGGCGAAGGAGACTTAACCCGTCGCCTCAAGACCGACTCTGATGTTGAATTTGCCAGTCTGGCGAGGAACTTTAATACCTTTGCCGGGAAACTGCAGGATATGATCCGGCGAGTTAAAGAAATTGGCGACAATATTAACGACAGCACCGCGCAAGTCGCCGCCGGTGCTGCTGAGTCCGCATCAGCAATGACGCAGCAAAGCGAGGAAGTCGAACATCTGGCGACCGCCATGACAGAAATGGCATCGACCGCCTCAGAAGTCGCGTCCAATGCTCAAAGTGCTGCCGAAGCGGTGCAAACCGCAGATAATGCAGTCGGCCGCGGGGTTGAAGCGGCGAGTCATACCGTCGAATCCATCACCAGTTTATCGCAACAAATCGAGGAAGCGGTCAGCAAGGTGCAGGAACTGGAACAGGACACTGCCAGTATTGAATCCATTCTTGGCGTCATCAATGAAATAGCCGGGCAAACCAATCTGCTGGCTCTGAATGCCGCGATTGAAGCTGCTCGTGCCGGTGAGTCGGGACGGGGTTTTGCGGTGGTAGCCGACGAGGTTCGCAGCCTTGCAGCCCGGACCCAGGATTCCACCTCCGAAATTCGTGACAAGATTGAAAAACTCCAGGGTGGTGTTGCCGCCGTTGTCAGTGTTATGGACCAAAGTAAGAACACCACCAATGACACCGTTAAACGGGTAGAAGTGGCGAATCACACCAACAACGAAGTCCGCGAGAGTATTCGTAAGATCACGGATATGAATCTGCAAATTGCCAGTGCTGCCGAAGAACAAAGTCTGGTTGCTGAAGAAATGAATCGTAATACGTCGAACATCAGCAGCCTGTCACAGCTGGTAAAAGAAAGTGCCGCAACGGCTGCCAGTTCGATGGAGCGTCAGGTTGTCGAAGTGCGCGAACATGACCGTCTGCTCAACCAGTTTGTTGTGTAGTGATTACGTTCAGCAGCTCATCCCCGAGCTGCTTTTCTGACCACACCGGGGTGTTTCCCCGGTGACTTGTCTACCCTCCACACTGCACTGCTATTTGAGTTCATTGAGCTCGTGTCGCAAGACTGATAAATCAGAGTTTTTCGCCGTCTTTACGCATTATGACTGACCTGCGCAATGGTTTTTTATATAGTGGCGACAGTGACAACGACATTGGAATTCGCCATGAGCATTGAGAAACTCACCCCTGAACAGCAGCAAGCCATCGAAGCCGCGACCTTTCGCCGCTTATTGCAACATCTCGACGAGCGCAAAGACGCACAGAATATCGACCTGATGAATCTCGCTGGTTTCTGTCGTAATTGTTTAGCCAAGTGGTACAAAGCAGCTGCTGAACAAGAAAATGTTGAGGTTGACTACGATCAGGCGCGTGAACGGGTATACGGCATGCCGTACAGCGAGTGGAAAGAAAAACATCAGCAAGCCGCAACGCCAGAGCAACTGGCCAAATTCGAACAGCAAAACAGTAAATAAAACCGGTTTACTTTTTAACACCCGATGCCCACATCGGTTTCATATACAACATTAAAAAGAAATTCGACGGAGCTGTGTATGCGTTATTTTATTTTATGTTTCACCCTATTGTTCAACACCCTCGTACTGGCTGACGACGACCACCGCTTTATTCAGGTTAGCGGTAACGGCAGCATCCGCGCCATGCCTGATTACCTGCAGTTGAATCTCAGCATTGAAGCAACAGCCAAGGACCTGAAGGCCGCCAAAGAAACTGTCGATAATGCAATGAAGAGTTTGCTGCAAATCACAACGTCTTTGAATATTGCGGAAGCGGATATTGATGCTGCACAAATCAGGAACCATCCGCAGTATGAATGGCGTAATAATAATCGCGAGTATCGCGGAGAACAGGTTGATCGCAGTGTCACCATCACTTTACGAAACAAGGAATCTTATACCGATCTGAGCCATCAGCTGCTCAATATCAGCGCCGTACGTATTCACGGTAGTCAACTGAAATTTAATGACCGTCAGGCATTACAAAATCAAGCATTTGCTAATGCGGTTGAAGCTGCGCGCAAGAAGGCCGCCATCATGGCCAAGGCCAGTGATAACGCCCTGGGTAACGTATTATCCATTCAGGAACAAGGCGCGCACGCCCCCCAACCGGTTTATGCCATGGCACGTATGGAGAAAATGTCGATGGACTCAGAGCCTGCGCCAATGCTTATTCAGGAACAAACCATCGATGCCGCTGTCGTTATACGCTACGAGTTAAAATAAATGTCTCAGTTAAACACCACGCCAGCCACGATTATTCCCGGACGTTACCGCCACTATAAAGGTATGGAATACCAGGTCATTGGCCTGGTGAAACACTCTGAAACAGACGAAACACTCGTGCTGTACAAAATGCTGTACGGTGATTTCAGCAGCTGGGTTCGTCCATATTCGATGTTCGTTGAGACCATCGAAATTAAGGGTGAGATCAAACCGCGTTTCGAATTGATAGAGGCGGATAGCTGATTTATGACGCCTGCTATTAACGCCATGAAAAAGGCAAAAATCAGCTTTGTATTGCATGAATATCAGCACAATCCAAACAGCTCGTCGTACGGAGAGGAAGCCGCCGAAGCACTTGGTCTCAATCCAGCTCAGGTGTTCAAAACCCTGTTGGTAAGCCTGACGGGACACCGCAGCGCCTTGGCGGTTGCTGTAATTCCCGTCAGCCATCAGCTCAGTCTGAAAGCCATCGCAAAAGCAGTAGGTGCTAAAAAAGCAGAAATGGCCGACCCCAAAATGGCCGAAAGAACCACTGGTTATCTTGTCGGAGGGATCAGCCCGATTGGGCAAAAGAAAGCTCTGCCGACGGTAATAGATAACAGTGCCGAGGCTCAGGCTCATATTAATATCAGTGCCGGTAAGCGCGGATTAGAGATTGAACTGTCTCCACAGGACCTGGCAAAGCTGAGCCGCGCTCAGTTTGCCAGTATTGTCGCGATATGAATTGTCGTTTTTTAATGGTCAACAAAGAAGGCCGGCTGTTGTAACAACCTTAAACGACGTTCTACACGGCCAACATCAAATACCACACTCACTAACTTTTTGCTGATCAAGCAGCGCTTCATAGCGCTTATCGGTTAATGTCATAAAGAAACATTCAAATGCTTTAATCCGTCTTGGTGTAAGGACAACGTCGTTACCACTCAGCAATTCATGCTCAATATTGCGATTAACCTCAGGTACTCTAAATGCCTGACCCGTTTCCGGATTTACCACGGTATTTTCCAGCTGCGGATCATTTTGCTGACGTGCACGAATTTTGGCGTGTTCGTAGAAATTCAACACGGCCTCCAATGTATCGAAAACACCGTTGTGCATATAAGGCGCCGTAATCGCCACATTTCTCATCGTTGGAACTTTGAACTTGCCTTCGTTCTCTGCTTTCTCAGCTTGCGGTAGCATACGATTCAGCGCCAGACCCAAATCAACAAAATCCTCCGCCACTCCGTTTACAGCACGCAGATCGGTATTTTCCGGCACACCAATATTGTGATACTCGAAGCTGGTGAAAGTCTCGCCTCTGTCAGAGTTCGAATTGCGCAACTGATGACATGCAGCACACGTAAAATCCGATGAGAAAAATAGTGTTTTTCCTGTTGCTGCCAAGCTGTCAGGCTCGTAGAAATACTCCCCTTTCAAAGACTGATCGTATTTGGAATCAAACGGATAAAATGTGTCTGCGCTCTTCTTCTCAAACTCCCCAATCGCATTGGCCATTGCATCATAGGCCGTCTCAACTTCATCAAACACATCATCGCCATACAACGCCTTGAACGAATTGATGTAATGCTGATTTTCCTGCAGACGTGCCACTGTCGAGGCTTTATCCGCCATTCCCATCTCTGCCGGATTCGTTGGTGGGCCACCTGCCTGAGCGGCCAGATCAATTGCACGACCATCCCAGAATTGTCCACCGAGATAACCCTCATAAGCACCGATACCACTGGTCCTCTGACTGGGTGCACGTTGTCGTGACCCTTTTCTGAAGTCCGAGCTAAATGCCGCATAGGCCGCTGTTGGAGCATTTCGGTCACCAATCGAGGTACCGTTAGCGCCAACAGAGGCCGGAGGGAAATGTTGATTCAGACTGCTGATGTTACAACGATCATCGACAAACCCTTTCTCAGGATTATGGCAACTGGCACACGACTGGCTTCGGTTGAAGGATAGATTGGTGTCAAAGTAAAGTGCCTCCCCCAGCATCTGTTCGCTGTTTGCTGTACTGCTCAATACCAAACCTGCTGGCGATGTGCCTGAATCGTCACAGGCCAACGGAGACGCCGATGGTTGATCATTACTGCCATTGTCTTTGTCGCTACCGCATGCCACCAGCAACAAACTCGCGCTGACAAGCAGTGAAGGGATCAGGTACTTCATTAAGTTGGACCAGAATATATTAACCCTACAATTTTACTCGTTATTATCTACTGCGACTAGGTGCGACATGCAATTGAGACCTATATACATACAAAAACCTAGTTGCTAATCATTCTTATTTGCTTTAATGTGCGCATCATCAAAACCCAGATAATCGCCATGGCTATTATCTGCTCCATGATTCAACACAGGAACACGATCATGAAACTGACAAAGTTAGCCGCATGCATTGCAGCGTCCACTCTGTTGATCGCTTGCGGTAGCGACGACAAGAGCAACGATAAACCTCAGGATACTTTCAAAATTCCTGCGCAAGTAACTGCAGCTAAAGATTCAATCAGCATCAACGTTGCCAACGTTAAGAAGCTGGTAGATACCAATGCGAACATCGCTCTGGCAGCTTATGAAGATTCGGTTACAACCGCTAAAGCACTGAAAACCGCTCTGGCAGCTCTGAAAGCAACGCCAACAGCTGATACGCTGAAAGCCGCTAAGCAGGCTTGGTTAGTAGCGCGTGAACCATACGGTCAGACCGAAGTTTACCGTTTCCGTAACAGTCCAATCGACTCGACTGACTACAGCAGCGAAGACGGTCCTGAAGGCGATATTAATGCATGGCCGCTGGGTGAAGCTCTGATCGACTACGTTAAAGTCAATACCTCTGATTTTGGCGATGACCAGGTCGGCGTCATTGCAAACCAGGCAGGCGTAAACGGCAACGGTGCTCTGACTGCGGATCAAGCGGCAGCAGACCAGAACAACAACATTATTGGTAACGCCAACATCGCCATTAATGCTGACCTGCTGGGTAACACTGCCACAGCTGATGACGAGCACGATGTTATTGCCGGTTACCACGCGATCGAATTTTTGCTGTGGGGTCAGGATCTGAACATCACCGATCAGTCTGCAACTGACGGTACTGACCGGGATAAAGCAGTGAACACCGGTACTATGGGTGGTCAGCGTCCGGTTTCTGATTTCGTTTCAGCTCAAGCGGGTGACAAAGCCGATC
This sequence comes from Saccharospirillaceae bacterium, assembly GCA_022448365.1. NCBI lineage: Bacteria > Pseudomonadati > Pseudomonadota > Gammaproteobacteria > Oceanospirillales > Saccharospirillaceae > Saccharospirillaceae bacterium. The sequence goes on from JAKVCS010000003.1 coordinate 1,539,041, forward strand.
GTCGCCATCAATACCTGGAGGTTGCAGTCGACAAACTGATTGCAGATCTGGAACAGGTTCGTGATGGCTGGAAAGAAGGGGCGGCTTACCGCACCGCATTCACCACCGTGACTACCGAAGCCGAAGCGAAACAACGTTTAGAAGAAATTCTTACAGGCATGGGTACTCTGTCTGAAGGTGAGCTGGGTGGCGAGCGTATGCAGATCGCTTACGCTGGTAACTCTCAGGAAGATGAACATTCTTGCTTCTCTGATAACACTCACCGTGATGTGGTTCTGAACGCACTGGGTGTCGCTAACAGCTATTACGGCGACTATGCGGGCTACGATAGCACGCTGAATGGTACCGCTGACGCGACCACCAATGCTGTTAATGGTTACGGCTTCGATGACTATCTCGCTGATGCTGATAACGCGGCAATGGCAACTGGCATTAAAGCGTTCTTCGATCTGACACAAACCAGCTACAACAAAGTTGATGCAGCGGCTCGTGATGGCAAGCCTTTCGATGTTCTGATCATGCCAGCTAACCGCAACGCAACCAACCCAGTTAGTGAGACGATTAAGTCTCTGAATGCGCAAGCAACTCAGCTGCAGAATCTGGCGACTGGTCTTGGCTTAGGTGATGTTGTGGAGGATGATGCATCCGCTTGTGATACCCAAAACCCAGATACCGTTTGCCCATAAGCAACACTGGGTTTACAGAAAAGCCGGGCATAGCCCGGCTTTTCTGCTATCTGAAAGTAGTAACCTGAACAACCGAGTAACGTGATGAGAGCACACCTGATAGCTGGTATAAGTCTTTGTTTACTGGCAGCGTGCAACCTTAATAATAATCAACAATACGCTCCCTCCCTCAACCCGGACGAACAACTACCCGGCGGTGCAACCACTGTTGCAACCACTCCTTTTATCAGCTTTGAGCGACCAGCAGCCAATCTCCCCGGTGAACTGAAGCCCGATTTTCACGCCGGTAAAGCACTGGCAAACCAACCCTGGATCAAAGCACCGACCGTAACCGCTATGCGCGACGGTTTAGGACCGTTGTATAACGCCCGTACCTGCTTAATGTGCCACATTAAGGGTGGTAAAGGCTTTGTTCCCGATTCGGGTGAGATTCCGGCGTTAAGTTCCCTGGTGCGTTTAAGTATTCCGGGCGACGCCAGTGAACACGAAGGTGCCGTACCACACCCGGTATATGGTGATCAGATTCAGGGACAATCCACGTCGTTAGCCCATCAGTTGCGTCACTCACAAAAAGATAACGATCTGTTAAAACATGATATTGCTCCGGAAGCCTACGTCTTTATCGACTGGCAAATTTCAGAGTTTCGCTATCCGGACGGTAATCTCGTTACTCTGCGAAAACCGCAATTACGTTTCGAAAAATTGGGGTACGGCGAGCTGGGCGATACCACGATGACCAGTCTGCGTGTTGCACCAGCCCTTCAAGGCATGGGTCTGCTTGAATTAATTCCGCAGCAAGATATTGATGCCCTGGTGGATACAGACGACTCAAACAAAGACGGTATTTCAGGACGAATTAATCACGTCTGGGATATCGAGAAAAAACAAACCGTCGCGGGTCGCTTTGGCCTGAAGTCGAATAAACCCTCGATTAGAATGCAGGTCGCCGGTGCCTTTAATGGCGACGTGGGTATCAGTACTACGCTGTTTCCGAATCAACCGTGTAGCCCTAAACAATTCGCGTGTTTGAATGCACCAACCGGTAACGACGTACAAAATGTCGAACTGGCAGATGATTTATTGGATCTGGTAGTGAATTTCAACCGTAACTTGGCGCCGGTTGCCCGTCGCAACGCTAATGACCCTCAGGTATTGCAAGGCCGTACCCATTTCTATCAGGCAGGCTGTCACCAGTGTCATAACCCGAGTTTTATCACCGCAGAAAGTGAAGAACGTCCGCACCTGGGAGAACAAACCATTTGGCCCTATACCGATTTATTGATTCATGACATGGGTCCTGAATTAGCTGACGGGCGCCCGGATTTTGAAGCATCCGGTTCAGAATGGCGAACCGCCCCGTTGTGGGGAATCGGCGTGCAGGAGCAGGTTAATGGCAGTAAAGCGTTATTACACGATGGTCGCGCACAAACCATTGAAGAAGCGATTTTATGGCATGGCGGTGAAGCCGAAGGTGCCAAGTCGCGCTTTATACAGTTTGAAGAAGCCAAGCGCGAAGCGCTCATTGCATTCGTTAAATCACTGTAAGTTGATTTGAGTACGATATTTAAAAGACAACGGACTGGTAAAATTTCAGCCCGCTTTTCCGCTAGAAAGGTTATTTGTTATGTCAGATGATCAAAATCGTCGTCACTTTCTGAAGTCAATGACAGTGGCTGGTATTATGCTGCCAGGTCTTGGCTTGAGTACAAGTGCCGGTATTTGGCAAGCGCACAAACAATCCAAACCAGATCAGTATGAGCGCTGGGTCACCGCGCAGGGCAAAACACCTGAGCAGTACGGTATGGGAGCCATTGGTCCGGTTCAGGCTAATGCCATTAATGTCTCCAGTAATTTCCGCGGTCATGGCATCTGCCAACACCCCATACTGCAGCACAAAGTTGTCATGGTATCGCGCCGTCCCGGTACGGTTGGCCTGGAAGTGGATTTACTCAGCGGTGAGAGCCAGGAATTTCACAGTCCGGCCAATCATCATATGCAGGGGCACGGCGCATTCAGTGCCGATGGCAATTTATTATTCACCAGCGAGTCAGATTTTCAGTCCGGTGCCGGCAAGATTATTGTCCGGGATACGCAAAACTATAGCGTTGTTGCTGAATATTCCAGCTACGGCATCGGTCCCCACGAAATTAAGCGCATGCCGGATAACACAACGCTGGCCGTTGCTAATGGCGGATTGTTAACGCATCCGAAGAGTGGTCGAAAAGTTCTCAATCTTGATTCGATGCGTTCAACTTTGAGTTACATCAACATTAGTTCCGGCGAGTTAATCAGTGAGCACCGGGTGTCGGAAAATAAGGCCAGTATTCGTCATTTTGATATCGCGAATGATGGTACCGTCGCTTTTGGTATGCAGGTTCAACGCAGTGCCATGTCGGATAACCATCTGGTACCACTAGCTGGTGTGCATAAGCCCGGAAAAGATATTGAGTTATTGCAGGCGCCGGAAAGCTTAACTGTCGCTTTAAACGATTATATGGGCAGTGTTGCTATCGATTCCCACAATCGCCTGGCAGCCTTTACCAGTCCTCGTGGAGACCTGGCCATGTTCTGGCATTTGGACGATTTGTCATTACAGGGATACCACAAATTCCACGACGTATGTGGCCTGGCTTTAAATGTCAGTGGCAGCCATTTTGTGCTATCCAATTCGGCTGGCAAATTACGTCAGATAGATACCAAAACGCTTCAGGAAGATCGCGATCTGCGCCTTGATTTTCCTACCATGGCCTGGGACAACCATATGATGTCCGTAAGGTTAACCAGTTAAATATCAGGTAATATTATGTTGAAACATACTTCAAAATTAATTGCGACTGTTACCACCGCGACATTACTTAGTTCTTGTGGTTCTGAGTCCAGTACCCGAACTACTGAATACTCCGGTCTGAATCAGGCGCTCAGCCAGGTCATTACTCTGGTCGTTGAGCCTGCAGCAACAAATTTTTTAAACCAGGCCAGACAACTGGATAGCCTCAGTGATGCATTTTGTAGCACAACTACCGAAGCGAATCTGTTAGCGGTCCAAAACCAGTGGAGGGCAACCGCGAAATCCTGGTACGAATTATTACCCTACAATTTCGGGCCAATGATTAATGACGAAGTCCTGCCTGAATATATCTTTATTGATTCTCTCAGACTGAGAGGTACCAACTATACGCAGACAGTGCGTAACGATATTGATTCAATGCTGGCAGCCAGCAGTGCATTAACGGACACAATGTTCACAAATAAGAACTTTCAGTTTGTTGGATTACTTGCAACTGAGCTGGCAGTTTTTGAACGCGCAAGTGACCACAATACAGAAATCGGGAATATCCTGTCCGATTTCACCACACAATCACGAAAATGCCAGATACTACAGGGCTACACAGGGCAACTTGTGACACGCGCAGAAAATATCTCTAACGGCTGGAGCAGTAACTACCAGAATACCGGCTCAAGTTACCGTAACTTATTGCTCAGTGGTGACCTGAACCAGATCGCCGGAGAAGACAGCAGCAGCACCAGTGCAAAGTTAATTACATCAACAAACGAATATATGGATTACGTTCATAAACGTACCATTATTAATGATGTGGCGGTGGTATCTGGTTACACCTGGAACCTGATGTTAGCAGGCCTGGAGTCCTTTGAACGAATGGTTGAAGGCAGCGCAGCTGGTACAACTGAAAGCTTTGCCAATATTCTTGAAAAAAACGCAGCTAATGATTTAACGGTTATCCGTAATAATATTACGACAACCAAAACAGCGATCAGCGAGCAAAACGCAACCAACTTCTATGCTGCTACACTGGCGTTGGATGGTAATATTAAACGTGAACTAAAGGATGGTCTGGGTATCGATGTGGGCCTGAATTTTTCAGACGGTGACTAACATCAGTCTGATTAAAGTCTTCTGAAATAACCCGAAACGGCTTGCCGCATCGGGTTATTTTTTATCGGTTTTGAAAGAATCTCTGCTTATCAGAACAACGTCATCTGTTGCCCTGCCATTTCAGCAAAGCTTTCACCGGTAAAATGAAAAATGGCATCGGCTACCGGCAGCATTTGTTTTTCCAGATAGTGACTGTAGTCCACGGCAGTATCATCCACCTCGATGGGTTGCGGGCCGTTCTGGCAAATACGATATTCAATCCAGCCACCGCGCTCAGAAAATCGTGCGGGCAACCCCTGAAGCCGACGCCAGGTTTCCAGTTTAGCCGCCGCCTGGGCATGTGGAGGAATATTCTTCTGATACGCAGCCAGTGGCCGACGTAGACGTTTTCGATAAATCAGCTGCTCATCTAATTCACCGGCAATCAGAGCTTTCACCTGTTGTTTGACCCAGTCTTGATATGGCTGTTTAAAAAACACCCGGCGGTATAGCTCTTTCTGAAAATTACGGGCTAACAGTGTCCAGTCGGTTCTGACGGCTTCCAGTCCCTTAAAAATCATTTCAGCATCACCTGTCAGGTGATCTCCAATCAATCCGGCGTAGCGCTTTTTACTGCCGGTCTCTTCGCCACGAATCGACGGCATAAAAAACTGCTGGTAGTGAGTTTCATATTCCATTTCCAGATAGCTTTGAATACCAAATTCACATTGCAGGCGTTGCTTCCACCAATCATTGAGTTCAATCGCCAGATTTTTACCAATTTCATCCGCCTGTACAGAGCTAACCGATTGTTTTAACCAAACGAATACGGAATCGGTATCGCCATAAATAACATCATAACCTTGCTGTTCAATCCATTGACTGCTTTCCAGAATAATCTGGTGTCCACGCTTGGTAATGGAACTGGATAAGCGAGTATCGTAAAAACGACAGCCTTCCGACCCTAGCACGCCGTAACAGGACGCCATAATAACTTTAATGGTTTGAGACAAAGGCTGGTTGTTCTGTGCTTTGGCTTGCTCACGCCATTCTCCGAGCTGACGAATAAGATCAGGCAGTACGTTTCTCTCCTTGTGAAAAATGCCATCAAAGAATCCATTGACTAATTGCTCCTCACTCTCGCCGCACCATTTAGCTTTTAAACCCTCGACTAATCCCATCGGATCGATTTTAAAGGTGCGGATAATCGACGGATACAGGCTTTTAAAATCCAGAACCAATACGTGCTCAAATAACCCAGGGCGTGAATCCATCACATAGCCACCCGGACTTTTTTGTGCGTGATAGCCTTCCTCGATATTTGGTGCTACAAATCCCTGACGGTGCAGACGCGGTAGATACAGGTTTTCGAAGGCGGCTACCGAACCCCCCATCCGGTCCATGGTCAGTCCGGTCATATGACTGCGTTCTATCGCAAAGTTGTAGAGATCGGCTTTTTCGAAAATACGCCACACCAGTTCACAGTCTTTCAGGTTGTAATTTGCCAGTGCTTTTTTATCGGTTAAAAACAGGTGCTCAATATCACCTCCACGATCTTCCCCATGAAGCAGCTTACCGTCGCCAAGAAAATGTCCGGCTACCGCATCCAACGCAAAACTTTCGAACTGATACGTTGCATTCTTCAACAGATCAATACCATCCAGTACAACTCGACCAGCGATGTGCAGAAAAATCCGGTCGGTATTAAGTTTGCTGGCACGCCAAGATAAATTTGTCAGGTCACGACCAATAGCAAAGTCGATTTTGTGTTCAATGAACTTTCGCCGTAAAAAACCAAAATCAAATTGGATAACGTTCCAGCCGATCATGACATCCGGGTCATAATCCGTGATTATCTCAAGGAAACGTTTTAATAACGTCGCCTCATCAGCAACCATTTCAAGTTGGTTATCCGACTGCTCAGGCTCACCAATCATGACAACGTGCTGAAAGTCATCAGCGTAAAAGCCAATTGAAAATAACCGGTCAGGCTGTCCGCGACGTGGAAAAGAGGTTTCAATATCGATGGATAACGCTTTTAAATCTGGCTGAAAGCGAGTGGGTTTAAAGCGCGCCTGATCAATCTGGCGATAACCCATCGCGTTGCGCAACTCTCCTGAAATCAATGCAGCGCCATACACAAAGCGCTCCATCAGGAAACGATCGGTTGGGCGAACATCCACTTCACGACAGATAATACCCTGTTCGGCAAGCACATCGCGCCAACGGTAAACATAATGATGCGGTAAATAGCAGGCTGCGGCAGGCTGGAAGTCGAACGATTGCATCGCCAGAGCTTCAACCCGGACGGGCCAGTTCAGCGTATCAGCAACCTGCTGCGCCCTGGCCAGTTGCTGAGCATCGATAAAGCACACCGCTGGTTGTTCGACATCAGTACGCAGGGGGCCATCTTCGCTTCGCCACCAAAAACTCAGCCGGGTTTGTCCGGTAACCGGGTCCTCGTCCCAGGATGACGTTAATAAAAAGGCAGAAAGCACCGGACTCATGAATTTGTTTCTATACTGAACATCAGATGGAAAGACCGATCAGTGTAATTAAGGAGAACATGTATGACCACTCCCAGCATCAGCCAGGACCCAATGTATCAAATGCTGCGTAACGACGATGTCAGTGGCTTTAACCAGGCAAGGGAACAAGGCCAGCAATGCGATTTGCGCAACTGCGACTTGCGCGGTCTGGATTTGCGCAATCTTAATGTCGAAAACATGGATCTGAGTGGTGCCTACCTCCGTGGAGCAGACCTGCGCGGCATCGATTTTCGCAGCTGTATTCTTGATGGCGCCAGCCTCGCCGACGGAAAAATCAGCGGCTGCTATTTTCCGGTTGAAATTTCAGCGACAGAAATACTTTTATCAGTAACCCATGGTACCCGATTGCGCCATCCTGTTGAAAAATAGGTTTTTTTTACTGCCTGCTGTCGGCTTATGGCAAATAACCTCCGCTTGCAGGTTCAAGCAAGCCAGCTTTTACGGTACATTGGGCTTAAAACGACTCCACTTCATAGCCAAGAGCACCATGAGGGAAAAGCATGTACTTGCCGGGTAAAACATCCGATGCCGTCGAGCAATTGCTTCACAGACTGCGCCAGTTAACCACTGCATTACTGGAAGGCTTTGATCTGCAGCAGGAGCCAATTACCCTCGAAGGGGTCGATAATCTTTATGAGCTGTTCGACAAGGACCAACTGTTTTTAGTTCAGGATGGCATGCTGCATTTCTGCAAGAACGGCCAGAACCTGGCAAGCTTTGACGAAGGTGACATCGTTGGCATCTCGACCTCCTTCGACATGCCCGCGCCAGTCTTGCGATCAGACGAATATGTGCAACTGGTTCCGGTTGATCGTGATCGATTATTGCGACACATCTACTCCGATAAACGGCGTCAGCATTACTGGAGCCATTTTCTGGTCTGCCAAAATTCCTTATTGCTGGACTACCTGTCAGATATGGCCAAAGACCAGGTTCGCCCAACCGCTGGCTTTCAGAACATCAGCGAGGGCGAAATCATTATTGCCCAGGGAGATGCAGCTGAGCACGTTTATACCATCATTACCGGCGAAGCGGATGTCTTCGTCGATGATGTGAAAGTCGGAGAGATTGGTGAAGAAGAGGTGTTCGGTGCCATGGCTGTGTTCACCAAAGAGCCGCGATCAGCCACAGTGATAGCCCGCACACCTTGCACGATCATGGCGGTACCACAGGAAGATTTTATTTTGTTAATAGAAGCTCAACCCCAGGCAGCAGTAAATCTGATTGAAAACCTGGCCCGGCGCATTACTGCGCTGAATCAGCAGCTGATCGAAAAACACTGACTTGCACTACCCGTTTTTAAAGCCCGCCTTCGGCGGGCTTTTTTGTGCAAAAAAGCCGTGATCTCGGTAAAAATGTACCTTTTTACGCCATTGCTAAAAATAAATGAGAATCACTATTGATTTCATTAGTGAGAATCACTATTGTTTGCATATCGGCGTTAGAGATAGCGCTGAAGTTCACATCCAGACTCATCATCCGGATGGTGATCTCTCTCATCAAGCTAATCACGGTTGCTTGCCCCTCTCTCTTCGGAGATGAGGGGCGTTTTTTTATCTTCAGTTCACAGAATCACACTTTCTTTTCGCCAGTCTGTATATGGTCGTCTTCTTTCTCAGTATTTTCAGTTTTTCGAGATGGTTAATTAACAAACAACCATCACTCTTTAGAACCTTTTTAATAATATTTCTCATTTAATCCTTGCAACTTAAATGATAATGGTTATTATTTGCATGTCGGAGCCAGAGATGGCATCGGTGTTCAGCATCCTGACTCATCATCTGGATGGTGATCTCTCTCATCAAGCTAATCACGGTTGTTTGCCCCTCTCTCTTCGGAGATGAGGGGCGTTTTTTTGTCTGTCATTCACGTAATTTTTGATTCAAAACAAGGACGTCTGTAGCAACTTTCAAGCTGGTTGATAATTAACCACCTGTAAGTTCCAATGATTCATTCGAGAATATTTCTCATTTAAAACTTGCAACTTAAATGATAATGGTTATTATTTACATATCGACGCCAGAGATGGCATCGGTGTTCAGCATCCTGACTCATCATCTGGATGGTGATCTCTCTCATCAAGCTAATCACGGTTGTTTGCCCCTCTCTCTTCGGAGATGAGGGGCGTTTTTTTGTCTGTCATTCACGTAATTTTTGATTCAAAACAAGGACGTCTGTAGCAACTTTCAAGCTGGTTGATAATTAACCACCTGTAAGTTCCAATGATTCATTCGAGAATATTTCTCATTTAAAACTTGCAACTTAAATGATAATGGTTATTATTTACATATCGACGCCAGAGATGGCATCGGTGTTCAGCATCCTGACTCATCATCTGGATGGTGATCTCTCTCATCAAGCTAATCACGGTTGTTTGCCCCTCTCTCTTCGGAGATGAGGGGCGTTTTTTTGTCTGTCATTCACGTAATTTTTGATTCGAAACAAGAACACCTCTGGTAACCTTCAGATTGATCAACAATCAACCAATTGTAAGTTCCAACGATTCATTCGAGAATATTTCGCATTTAATGCTTGCAACTCAAATGATAATGGTTATTATTTACATATCGACGCCAGAGATGGCATCGGTGTTCAGCATCCCGACTCATCATCTGGATGGTGATCTCTCTCATCAAGCTAATCACGGTTGCTTTGCCCCTCTCTCCTCGGAGATGAGGGGCGCTTTTTTATCTGCCTTAGGCACATCTCGATCCAGATCAGATCCAGCTTAAAACGCCTTGCTCTAATCGTGTCTCAACCTGAAAAACATCACTGACTTTCTTCGCGGTAAGTACTTGTCCCGGCACACCATCAGCGGTCAGCTGACCACATGACAGCATTAAAACACGATCGGCGTAACGCAACGCCAGGTTCAGATCGTGCACCACCATTAATACCGCCTTGCCTTCTGCTTTCAGCTGCTGAACTCGCTGAATACACTGGCGCTGATGCCGCAAATCCAGCGCACTTAATGGCTCATCCAACAACCACAAACAACTTTCCGCCTGATGCACCTGTATCCAGCTGCGAGCAAGCTGCGTGCGTTGTTGCTCACCACCGGATAACAAACGTACTTCATGGTCAGCCAGGTATTCAATATCCCAGTCGCTTAAGGCCTTCATGGTCAAATCACGCAGTGCGACAACAGAATGACTGTGAGCCAAACCGCCCAATTCAACCACTTCTCTCACACTTAACGGAAACCCCATCTGGCTTAACTGAGGCACCAGAGTGATGTGTCTGGCCCATTCTTCGCGGGTCCAGCCTGAGGAGTTTTGCTCAGCAATGGTTACAGAGCCAGTGTCTGGACGGGTCAGCCCTGCTAATAAACTCAGCAAAGTCGATTTACCAGCGCCGTTGGGACCAACCAACATGGTTAACTCGCCGGCTTGGAGTTCGAAGCTGATATCCCGCAAGATATCAGCGTTTCCCTTTTTCAGGCCGAGAGCAGAAACCGTTGTTACGACAGGACACTGTTGCTCTGCAGTTACCATGACAAACGCCTTTTCTCGCGTAATAACAAACTGATGAAAACCGGCGCTCCCAAGAGGGTCGTGACAATACCAATCGGCATTTCCGCCGGAGCAACGATGGTTCTGGCCAGGGCATCCGCTGCCACCAGCAAACAACCACCGATAACAACAGCAAGCGGTAATACCCGCTGATGAGCCGCGCCGGTCAGTAACCGGGCGATATGAGGGCTGATTAAACCAACAAAACCAATCACGCCACTGGCCGATACAGCAATTGCTACCATCAAAGCCACCCAGATCACCGCACGCCATTGCATGTGAGTCACAGAGACACCCAATGAACGCGCTTCCACCTCTCCCAGCAATAATGCATCCAGTTGGCGCAGTCGTTTCGGCCAATACATTAATGCCGCCACCAACACCCCCGTCAACGCACAGATCCAATACCAATTAGCACCGGATAAACTGCCCAGTGACCAGAAGGTGATTTGGCGCAGTGCACTGTCGCTAGCCATATACGACAGCAATCCAATGAGCGCATGAGCCAGAACATTGATGGCAATACCGGCAAGCACCAGAAAACTCATTGCGTGCATAGAAGCACCACTCAGACCCATCCGCATCACCACGATTAAAGCCAACATGCCACCGAAAAATGCCATCGTCGGTTGCAGCCATAATGGCAATGGCAGGGTGGAGCTGATGACCACAAAAGCAGCCGCTGCCACTGCCGCTCCTCCGGAAACACCAATCAGGCCCGGATCGGCTAATGGATTTCGCACCACCCCTTGAATCAGCACACCCGCCCACGCCAGGGCAGCCCCAATCAGGAACGCCATCAACACACGAGGCAAACGAATATGCAGCAGAATGGTCTCACCGGCATTTTCTTCCAGCAACCAGTTGAGGCTTTGACTACCCGACAACACCCCCAAAATAAGAAACACTGCAGGTAGCACCAGACATAATGGCAAGATATGCTGACGGCGAATTAAAGCAGATTGGCTCAATATCACATCCTTAAAACGTTCGATATCTGGCCATAACAGTAATCATCAGAATAAGGCCAGGCAGATGACAAATTGGCAGACATTGTGCCACATCGACGCAATAGCGGAAGGACAGAGTAAGGGCTTCGAAACAGACGGCCAGCCAATATTTGTCGTGCGCCAGAAAACCCAATACCACGTCTACCATAACTCTTGTCCACATCTGGGCATCAACCTGGAATGGCAGGACGATCAGTTTCTGGATATGGATGGCCAGTTAATTCAATGTGCGATGCACGGTGCGTTGTTCTTGATTAATACCGGGATGTGCATAGCTGGGCCTTGTCAGGGACAAAGATTACAGGTTGTTGAGCACAGAATTCGTGAGCAACAGCTGGAAGTGCGCTTATCGATGGAATAAACCTGAACAACTCGTCCTGTAACATCGGGTCGATGATTCGTACGGTAGCGTTCTGATGATGCTTCAAAAAACAAGCTGTTCAGGTTTAGTATTATTTATTCAGCTTCTCTTCAATATTGTCTTTCAGATCATCAACCGTATCTTCAATCAGATCGGCACCCGCATCTTTCATCTGTTCCAACAGAGAGTCAGACTTAAACGGATTGGAAAGAGGATCGCGGTCATTCATCACGTTGTACATCACAGCACCACCCGCAGCGGCGCCAATAATCAGAACCAATAACGTACGTTTCATAAAATTTCCTTTTACACTGTTGAGAACGCTCAGGATTACTCTAGAGCAGAACCGGAATACGGCGCTGAATCGCCATGCCGTTTTCTCCGAAGTCTACCCGATAGGCTAATACTTCAACACCCTGAGCCACGACTTCACGTAAAGCCCGAGCATATTTCGGATCGATTTCATCCGCCGGACGAACCCGTTCGATACCTTCGTGCGGGACACAGAAAAATAACACCGCACGATAACCTTGTTGATGTAGCGCCAATAAGCGCTTCAGGTGCTTTAAACCACGATCGGTCACAGCATCAGGGAAAGACCCCAAACCCGGCTCCCCGGTCAGCAGCGTCACACTTTTTACTTCAACGTATGCTTTGGATTCCGGATTATCGGACGCATCGGCATGCAATAAAAAATCCAGCCGACCATCTTCAACTTTTGGCTCCCCCTGAACACTGCAGTAACCTGTCAGTTCAGTAATGACGTTATTTTTCAGCGCTTCGGCCACCAGCTGATTGGCGCGAGCGGTATTGATGCAGGCCCGGTAATAACGCTCTTCGGCAGTTTGCTGAACACCAACCCATTCCCAGCTGTACTGATATTTACGCTTTGGATTCTGGCTGTCCGATAACCATACCGGCCAGCCCGGTTCTGCACAGTTTTTCATTGAGCCGGTGTTCGGGCAATGAACGGTAATATCAGAACCATCCTCAAGGCGCACATCCGCTAAAAATCGCTTATAGCGTTTGAGGAGTTCACCTTTGATGAGTGGCAAATCATAATGCATGACGGTTATTTCTCCTGGCGCTTTTGTAGCCAGTCAGAAAGACGTTCAACCGCTTCTTTTAATCTTGGTAATTCTGTCGTAAAAGCAAAACGGACATGAGTATTAGCCTGGTAGTCTCCAAAATCGACACCAGGTGTAAAAGCCACACCGGTTGCTTGCAGCGCTTCTGAACAAAACGCCAGGCTGTTTTCGGTGAATTGGCTGGCATCGGCGTATATATAGAAGGCACCTTCGGGCTTAACCGGAATATCAAACCCAAGCTCTGGCAATGCGGTTAGCAAGAAATCGCGGCGTTGCTGTAATTCCTGTCGCCGCTGTTCGTAAATCTCCATCGCTTCCTGATCAAACGCAGCCAGCGCGGCAAACTGTGCTGGTGTAGGTGGCGCCAAAAATAAATTCTGAGCCAAGGTATCCAGTGTGGGCACCCAGCTTTCAGGCACGACACACCACCCCAGGCGCCAGCCTGTCATACCGAAAAACTTAGAAAAACTATTGAGAACAACGGCATCATCCGCAACAGATAAAACGGTTTGTGGCTCGCTGTCGTAATTGAGGCCCTGATAAATTTCATCAACCCACAGCTCCCCCTGGCCATGCTGCTCACGCTTCTGCCTGACAGAATCAGACAAAGCGGCCATTTCATCCAGAGACAATACCGTGCCGGTCGGATTCGCGGGACTGGCTACCAACGCCACCTTGGTATTTGCCTGCCAGTGCTGAGCGATCAGCTCAGGCGTCAGTTGATATTTACTCTCCGGACCCGCGGCAACAAGCTGACCGTGAGACTCAAATGTGCGAGCAAAGTGTCGATTGCATGGATAACCAGGATCAGCCAGCAACAGACCATCATTCACCTCCAACCGCGCGGCGCTTAACAGCAGTAAAGCGCCGGATGCACCGGGTGTCAGTACAATACGTTGCGGGCTCACGCGAACACCAAAACGGCTGTGATAATACGACGCTATTTTTTCACGTAGCTGCGGTAGCCCCAGAGCTGGCGTGTATTTAGTGTTACCAGCCTGCAGCGCGGTTACCGCGGCATCAACCATCGGCTGCGCCGTTGAAAAGTCTGGCTCACCGATTTCCAGGTGAATAATATCTTTTCCCGCCAGCTGCATGGCCTGAGCTTCCGCCAGAATGGCCATAACCTGAAAAGGCTGTATTTGTTGACTGCGTTGAGTGGAATTTACCATACAAAGGTACTACTTTAGTCAGGTTAAGACAGGGAAAACCGCGTGAGGGCGCGTATTGTGCCAGAAGAAATGCCAACCGTAATCAAATTCAACGCAGAAACAGTTGGCGCTGACGATGTTATCTGCTAATTTCCCCGCCTTGTCATTTGGAGCGCCCCTCTCAAGCAGCGCATGAGGCGCAAGAGGCGCATGGACCCGAATTACCGGTTATCCGGTTTACCAGGTGAGGCAGTAAAACCATGCCAGAAAGTAAAGAATTTGCTCTGACCAACTTCACTCCGTACCAGCCGGCTGAAGGCGAAGAGTATATGAGTGACGCTCAGCTTGAACACTTCAACAACATCCTGCTCAACTGGAAGCAAGAGCTGATGGAGGAAGTTGATCGCACGAAAGAGCACATGCAAACCGAGCTGAACAACTACGCAGACCCTAATGATCGTGCCAGCCAGGAAGAAGAATTTAACCTGGAGCTGCGTACCCGCGATCGTGAGCGTAAGTTGATCAAGAAAATCGACAAAACTATCGATAAAATTGACTCCGGCGACTACGGCTACTGCGATGCCTGCGGTATCGAAATTGGTATCCGCCGCTTGGAAGCACGGCCAACCGCCGATCTGTGTATCGATTGTAAAACCCTGGCTGAGATCAAAGAGAAGCAGCTGGGCGTATAGTTGGGTTGGGCGTTTAGCTGGCATCGCAAGCCTTTTACTAAACGCTCGACTGAACCCTTTTCACCACCGGATCTGCGGGCTATTCTTGGCAACAGATCCAGTGGTAATCCATTGCTGCTGTTGAAAATCAACCCAGACGATCTTGTAGCTTCATCATATTTCTACTGTTGAATCTTGTATGCTTGCGCCATATATCGGTCGTTTCGCTCCCTCACCCACCGGTCCGCTGCATTTTGGATCTCTTTTAGCCGCGCTCGCCAGTTATCTCGATGCCCGCAGCCAAAATGGCCAGTGGCTGGTTCGGATAGAGGATCTCGACCCTCCCCGGGAAGATCCGAACGCTGCTGATCAGATCCTGAATATTCTTGACGCCTATCAGCTTCATTGGGATGGTGACGTTCGTTATCAGAGTCAACGTACCTCAGCCTACCAGGCGATTCTCGAGCAGCTAAAACAGTCCAACCATGCCTTTCCTTGTGGCTGCTCGCGTAAACAGTTGGCTGGCCAATTGCATGACGGCATCTGCCAGCTTCCCGAAAATCTGAAAGAACGCGGCGATTACGCTTGGCGCTTTTGTGTTGGCCAGGGGCCGCGCAGTTTTATCGATGGCTTACAGGGTGGATACTGCGAATCACTGGAAAACGACATTGGCGATTTCGTACTGAAGCGCCGCGATGGCCCCTGGTCATACCAACTGGCGGTGGTTGCCGATGATGCTGATCAGAGAATTACTCATGTGGTACGTGGCATCGACCTGATCGACTCCACTATTCGTCAGCAGTGCCTGCAACAAGCGCTGGATTTTCCGGTACCGCATTACGCGCATATTCCGGTAGCGGTTGAGCGCAATGGCCAAAAGCTCAGCAAACAGAATCTGGCCACCGCGCTTCAGCCGGATGAATCCGGTAACACCCTTTGGAATGCCTTGCTGTGGTTGCGCCAGTCTCCACCAACTGAGCTGAGAAATTGTGGCAATGAATCGGTATTAAAGTGGGCAATCACTCACTGGCAACAGCAGAAGCTTAGAGGAATCAAAGAAAATCCGGCACCGCTGGAATTTTTACGCCACAATTAATCCGATTCAACAACCGGAATTCGGTCAGACCTGCCAATATGCTACTCTGCACCGCCTTTACCGTGACATGGCAAAGCCGAGGCTGAGGGAGCCACCGAATGACGACTCTCTGATCCGGCAACAGAAAGCCGATATGAGTCAGTAGCTTTCTCAAACTAATCCCGACACTGTTAGTTCAGGAAATAACAATACATGTACGATTATCGCCTCGGCTTATTATTGCTGGTTGGTATTTACTTATTCTCACCCATCATGATGGATTGGTGGCTTGACGAAAAAGGTGCCTGGTACAAACCTTTCGCCATCTGGTTACTACTGATTGGTCTTTACATCTGGATGAACATGAAGCGAGGTGACGATGAGCTTTAGCCTCGGTCAGCTCGGCCTGATTATTCTCGGTTATCTTGGTGCTCTGTTTACCACAGCTTATGCGGTAGAACGCAACTGGGTGCCACGGCGTTTAGTGCGCCACCCGATTGTCTACATCCTATCCTTGGGTGTCTATGCCAGCGCTTGGGCATTTTACGGTTCGGTAGGTCTGGCCAATCAATACGGTTACGGCTTCCTGGCGTATTACCTGGGTATTTCCGGCGCTTTTGTGATGTCGCCCATTCTGCTGCGGCCATTGTTAAATATCAGTCGGATCTACCAGCTCAGCTCTTTGGCAGATTTATTAGCATTCCGATATCGCTCCCGCTTGGCTGGGATGTTGGTTACCTTATTTATGCTGGCCGTTGTAATCCCAATGCTGACCCTGCAGATTCGCGCCATTGCCGATACTTTGCATATTCTGAACAGTGAATGGAAAGCACCTCAGCTGGCGTTCGGTTTCTGCCTGATCATGATCCTGTTTGCGGTACTTTTTGGCGCTCGGCATGTTTCTCCGCGAGAAAAACACGAAGGTCTGGTGTTCGCCCTCGCATTCGAGTCCCTGCTGAAATTATCGGCCATTGTTGTTCTCGCTTTGGTCGCTCTGTTTGGCGTATTTTCAGAAGTGGGTGGACTGGAGCAATGGCTCATCAATAATCAGGAAAGTCTGAACCAGCAAGTCACGCTGCAGGAAGGCCCCTGGCGTACCCTGTTACTGGTGTTTTTTGCCGCCGCTGTGGTGATGCCGCATATGTTCCATGTGACGTTTACTGAAAATGCAAACAGTCAGGCGCTGCAGCCTGCCAGCTGGGGATTCCCATTATTCTTGCTGGCCATGGCAATGGCTGTTCCACCGATTCTGTGGGCGGGCGTGTACCTCGATATTGATCTACCGGCTGAATACTTCGCCCTCGGCATTGGCATGGAGCTGGAATCGCCCTTCCTGGTCATCCTTACTTTCCTCGGTGGCCTGGCTGCAGCATCCGGCATCATTATTGTAATCACCATTGCAATGGCGGCCATGTTGCTCAATCACGTGGTACTGCCGTTGCATAAGCCCAGTCCGCGCGCAGATTTTTATCGTTGGCTGCTGTGGGTTCGCCGGAGTCTGATTGCCGCCATTCTGTTACTGGCATATGGATTCTATGCCGCTGTTGGCGCCGACCTGGATCTGAATCGTCTGGGATTATTGGCCTTTGTTGCTGCGGTGCAATTCCTGCCCGGTGTTCTGGGTCTGTTGTACTGGCCAAAATCCAATCGCAAAGGTTTCCTGTTCGGTTTGATTGCCGGTATTGTCGCCTGGACTTACTCAATGCTGCTGCCATTTTCAGAGCTGGCACTCGGCTGGAATGTGCCGCTACCGCTGCCGCCGGTCGACGAAAGCAACTGGCACCTGGCTGCCCTTGCCTCCTTTGCCGCCAACCTCGGTTTGTTTGTATTGATCAGCATTACAGCGCGTCAGAAGCCATCGGAGGTTTCTGCTGCGGAAGCCTGTTCAATTGATACCGTTTCACGCCCAACCCGACGGCCTTTGATCGCCGGTACTTCCAATGATGTAATTGTGTCACTCAGTAAACCACTGGGAAGATATGTCGCTGAACGAGAGGTGTACCAGGCATTATCCGATCTGGATCTGCCGTCTTACGAGGATCGCCCTTATGCTCTGCGTCGTCTGCGGGCGCGACTCGAAGCCAATCTGTCAGGTTTGATGGGCCCGACCGTCGCCCATGACATCATCAGCCGCTATCTGCCATTCCAAGCAAACGCCGAACTGAGTGAAGACATTTACCAGATTGAACAACGCCTTGAAGGTTTCCATGACCGTTTAAGTGGTCTGGCCGGGGAACTTGATAATCTCCGTCGTTATCACCGTCAGACACTCGAGCGACTGCCTATTGGTGTCTGCTCGCTGGCAGACGATGGGGAAATTCTAATGTGGAATCAGGCAATGGTTGATCTCACCAATATTGACTCCGGTGAGGTCAGCGGCTCCCATCTCGATCGCTTGCCTGCCCCCTGGAAAAAACTGCTGAGTGATTTTGTTGCCAACCAACAAATGCACGAGCATAAAAAACGCCTGGAAATTGATGCCCGACCACGCTGGTACAGCTTGCACAAAGCCTTGATCCAACCGTCTGGTGATCAACCTGGCGGGATCGTGGTATTGATGGAAGATCAGACAGACACGCAACTGCTGGAAGAAGAGTTGATGCACAGCGAACGGCTTGCATCCATCGGCCGTCTGGCGGCCGGTGTCGCCCATGAGATCGGTAATCCAATTACGGGCATTGATGGCCTGGCACAGCTGATTCGCTACGAAACAGACAACCCGGATTTGCAGGAGATGGCAAACCAGATTCAGGAACAGACCAAACGCGTTACCCGTATTGTTCAGTCACTGATGAACTTTGCCCACGCCGGTCACCATTCCACCGAGCATGATGCGGTCAAAGTCGCCCACTGTATTGATGAAGCCATGCAACTGTTGCGTCTGAGTAAACGCAGTCAGGATATTGAATTCTTAAATGAATGTTCACCGGAGCTGCTGCTGCTTGGCGACGCTCAGCGCCTGGTTCAGGTATTCGTCAATCTGTTGAGCAACGCCAGAGATGCCAGCCAGCGCGGTGACCGCATTCGTGTTACGGCGGAAGCCGACGAACACCAGGTGGTTCTGCGTGTTATTGATCAGGGCCACGGTATTCCGGAAGATAAGCTGGATCATATCTTTGAGCCTTTCTTTACGACCAAGGAAGTGGGCAGTGGTACCGGTCTGGGTTTGGCATTGGTTTACAGCATTATTGAAGAACATTATGGCCATATCAGTATAGAAAGCCCGGTAACTGAAGATCGCGGAACCTGTGTTAAAGTCAGTTTGCCGCGTTATACCCAAATTGAAGAAGTGGAAACCTCTGCATGAGCCAGATCTTAGTCGTTGAAGACGAATCCATTATCCGCCTGACTCTGCGCAAATTGCTGCAACGTCACCATCATGATGTTACCGATGTGGATAACCTGGACGATGCTAAAGCGCAGAACTTTGAACATTTCGACCTGGTGATCAGTGACTTACGATTACCTGGCGGCGACGGTACTGAACTCATTGAGTTAGCAGGTAACACACCGGTTCTGATTATGACCAGTTATGCCAGTCTGCGTTCGGCGGTCGATGCCATGAAGATGGGCGCCGTGGATTACATCGCCAAACCGTTTGATCATGACGAGATGATTCAGGCGGTGGACCGCATTCTGAAAGAATCTCAAATAAAAAGTCAAAGTGGTCAGCAAAGTCCGGCCATGCAACAAGAAGTCAGTAAAGAGTATCCGGTAAGCGGCATCATCGGTAGCTGTGAGCCGATGCTGCTTCTGTTTAAAAAAATCAGTAAAGTTGCCCGTACCGATGCCACCGTGCTGATTCAGGGCGAGTCCGGTACTGGTAAAGAGCTGGTTGCCAAGGCGCTGCACAACCAAAGCCGACGTGACAGTGCTCCTATGATTTCGGTGAACTGTGCGGCCATTCCGGAGACTCTGATCGAATCGGAGTTGTTCGGCCATGAGAAAGGGGCGTTTACCGGTGCAGCGGCGCAACGCCAGGGTCTGGTAGAAGCTGCCCATGGCGGCACTCTGTTTTTGGATGAGATTGGTGAATTACCGCTGGAGGCCCAGGCTCGGCTGCTGCGCGTATTACAAGAAGGCGAAATTCGTCGTGTGGGTTCAGTGCAGAGTCAGAAGGTCGATGTTCGACTGGTCGCGGCAACCCACCGCAACCTGAAAGAACTCTCGAGCCGCGGTGAGTTCCGCGAAGATTTGTATTACCGCCTGAATGTTGTTGAACTTCATCTGCCGCCACTGCGTGACCGTGGTGATGACGTTATCGAGCTGGCTCAGGCGATGTTAAAACGTGCCTGCGAAAAAATGGCACAGCCGGACATGACTTTCAGCGAGGAATCACTGCGCAGTATTCGCCAGTATCAGTGGCCGGGTAACGTACGTGAACTGGAAAATGCTGTTGAACGTGCTGTCATTCTGGCCGACGAAGACGAGCCCATTGCGCCGGAGTTCCTTGGAATCGATATCAGCAGTGATCGGTATGTCAGCCAGACACTGCAAGATAATCTGCTGCAAAGTGAACCTTACGGGCCAGTTGATACGCAAGAAGAACAAGGCGATCTATCGTTGGATGACTATTTCGTTCACTTCGTACTGGAGAACGAAGCCAACATGACAGAGACCGACCTTGCAAGAAAACTTGGCATCTCACGTAAAAGCCTGTGGGAACGCCGCCAACGTCTGGGTATTCCCCGTAAGAAGGGTAATAAATAGTGTAACCATAGGGTTACACTCCCCCCTATATTCAGTCATACCACGCCATCCCTGGTAACACTTGACGACAATCTTACGGATTCAAGCTTATAGATCTTCAGATGAATATTTATAAGTTATTGTTTTTTATGGATTAAATCATTCATCACAAAAATTGGCACAACTTTAGCTTTACCTACGTCAACTAATAACAACAACGCCCACAACAATAAAAATAATAAGGTGAGCGACGTGGTGACAACGGTTACTAACATGGCCCAACAATAAAAATAAAAAAGGGCCTTGAGTCCGAGCAATAACAATAATAAGCCCCAACTCGACGATAGCTGATTCCTTTGGTTGTGCATGGCGCAAGTAAAGCAATCAGCTTTCTTGTTTCTGACTTCCAGAAAATTTCGATATCGCCGTCAAAGTTCTCCTTACTGACCTTGAGTTCAGGCATCTCGTCCATTCCTGTCCAAACACGTTACACAGTGTTACCTGCGACCGCAAAGTGTTACCCCTAGGAGCAAAGCACAGTAACACTTTGGCCTAAAAAGTTGAAAACACACCGTCAATAAATCATAAGTCATTGTTTTTTATAATAATTTCTATTTTGGCATGACCAGTGCTTTAGCTATCGGGTAGTTTTGGCGCACTAATAAAAATAACAAACGCCTGGAACTGAATAGCGGGCCTGATAAAAATAATATTACCCGTGAAGAAACGCCTCGATAATAAAAACAACAGAGGTGGAGTCATTGACTCAACGTCATGAGTTCATTGTTTTGGGTACGCAGTTTTGGCGGTACCCATAAAAATAATAAAGGTGAAAAGCCGGTTTACTCAAAACAATGAACTCACCAATCTTACGCATCCACACCGACCCACAACAGAACCCGCACCATTTAAGAGTCAGCCGCGCAACGTGCATCTCTGACTGACAAGACAGCCAATCCAACAACAACTGTTCATCGATATAGGGTCAACACCGACTGGAAGCGTCGTTTAGTGTTCTACCCTCGGGGTAAGCAACCATTATTGCGCCAAATTCTCTGTTCATATGGCAGACAAACACGGATTACACATCCCCAATGACAGAATTCGTCCACTCCTGTTACGCAGTGTTACTGAAGTTACACATTTGTTACCCCAAAGTGCGGGCTGAGTAACACTTTGTTCGAACACTTCGCTAAAGAAGCCTTATTAAAAACCGTAAGTCATTGTTTTATATGTTTTTTTAATTATTGGCACACTGCATGCTTTATCATCGTCAGGTCTGATGCAAATACGCTTAAAATAATAATCTAACAATAATAAGCATCAAAAGATCGAAGCAGTGACCAATAAAAATAACAAACAACTGCTGAGTGGGCTCCGCTAACAAAAACAATATGGAGTTTGAGTTATGAATTCATTGTTTTGGATGACCAGCATCAGGTGCTGTCAAAAATAACAACAATAACAGTCTGAAATCTGTTTATTCAAAACAATGAATTCTCCCCATTTAAAGCTCATCAGCTCATCCTGAAATAATAAAAATAATGGATACTGGAAAATGAAAAGCCGCCGATAGCGGCTTTTTTGTTGTCTGATCAATGCTCGTCAGCAAGACTTTAACCATGCACAACACATCGCAATTGCAGCCAGTTGTTTATTTGCCTCGGGTGAACCGTTACACTCAGCCGCTTTCCAATCATCATCAGCGAAGAACAGTATTTCCGTGAACCGGTTAACCAGACTGATCAATCCTATTTCCCGCCTGTGGGCTAACACTAAAGCTTCGAAGGATGGCAGCATCCTGACCGTTATCCCGCGCGATGAGCATAATCTGAGTCGCAGCAATATCAGTGAAAATGCTCTGAAAGTACTGTACCGATTAAACAAAGCCGGTCATCAAGCGTTACTGGTCGGTGGTGGCGTACGTGACAACCTGCTGAGTCTTCATCCAAAAGATTTTGATGTTGCCACCAACGCCACTCCAGAGCAGGTGAATAAACTGTTCCGAAACTCGCGTCTGATTGGACGTCGCTTTAAGCTGGTTCATGTCGTGTTTGGTCGCGACGTTATTGAGGTCGCAACGTTTCGCGCTGCACCGAAGGATGAACATTCCGATAAAGTGGCGGCAACCGGCGACCAGGGCATGATTCTGCGCGACAACGTTTATGGCAGCAAAGATGAAGATGCCATGCGCCGTGACTTCACCATAAACGCGTTGTACTACGATATTGCTGATTTCAGTGTCCATGCCTACGCCGGTGGTTGGCAAGATCTGCAACACCGCCAGATTCGCTTAATTGGAGACCCGGAAACCCGCTACCGCGAAGACCCTGTGAGAATGCTACGGGCTATCCGTTTTGCCGTAAAACTCGACTTCGAGATTGAAAAAGAGACTGCAGCCCCGATCAAAGAAATGGCGCCGCTGCTGTTGCAAATCCCAGCAGCGCGGATGTTTGAAGAAGTACTCAAGTTGTTCTTACACGGCCGTGCATTGGATACGTTACGGTTGCTACGTGAATACAATCTGTTTGAGCCTCTGTTCCCGGCCACTGAGCAATGCCTGCGCGACGATCCGATGGCTCTTGCTATGGCGGAGAATACGATGCGTAACACCGATGCACGTATTCGGTCGGGTAAGTCGGTAACACCTTATTTCTTCCTCGCCTCATTGATGTGGGCGCCCATGTTAAGGGTGCAGAAAGAGTTCGAAGAAAACGGTTTACCGCCGCACCCGGCCATGCAGAAAGCCGCCGACCGGGTCATGTCACAACAAGCCAAGTGTACCGCTATCCCCAAGCGTTTCTCGATTCCGATGAGAGAAATCTGGGAGATGCAGCTACGTTTACCCAAAAATCGTTCCAAGCGAGTTCATGAGCTGGCCCAACATCCAAGATTTCGCGCCGCTTACGATTTTGTATTGCTGCGAGAGCAATCCGGTGAAAATCTCGATGGCTTGGGCGACTGGTGGACCCAATATCAGAAAGACCACCCACTGCCTCAGAAGCAATACCACCGTGGTTCGCGCTCAGAACACAGCAACGATGATGGCGAAAAGCGGCGTCGCCGTCCGCGTCGTAAGCCGCGCTCGCAACGACCCCCTCAATAACAGCTATGGCAGTTTGTTATATTGGTCTCGGGGCTAACCTCAATGATCCCGAGCAACAGATCCGTGCTGCACTGAAAGCACTAAAACAATTTCCGCAAACACGGTTAACGGCAGTATCATCTCTGTATGGCAGCAAACCTCTGGGTCCGGAAGATCAACCTGACTATCTGAATGCAGTCGCACAACTGCAAACTCAGCTGGAGCCACTGGCATTACTCGATCTGTTGCAAACCCAGGAACAGGTCCAAGGACGGGTGCGAAAACGCCATTGGGGGGAGCGCAATATCGATCTGGATATGATTCTTTACGACACACTGCAGCTGCGCAGCGATCGTCTCAACCTGCCCCACCACGAGATGCATAAGCGCAGCTTTGTGTTGATCCCGCTGGCAGAAATAAACCCTGAACTGACTTTACCGAATGGCCGGAATGTCGGCACAATCACACCAGAGTTCGATGGTGAACTGCACCGCCTCAAATCCCTTGCAGAACTTGTTTAACACCTCAGTCTGCGGCCATATTTATTGCCACCGTTCTTGACATAGTTGCCACAATCCGCAACATACGCCCCCACGAAAAAACCTGTGTTTTGCAGGCAAGTTTGGAGACAAGTCATGAAATCCATCAGTATTCCAGCATTGAAACAGCTGAAAGCCGAACAGCAGAAGTTTGCGGTACTTACCGCCTATGATGCAACGTTTGCTCA
The DNA here is from genome assembly GCA_022448365.1 of Saccharospirillaceae bacterium. NCBI lineage: Bacteria > Pseudomonadati > Pseudomonadota > Gammaproteobacteria > Oceanospirillales > Saccharospirillaceae > Saccharospirillaceae bacterium. The sequence continues at coordinate 1,563,519 of JAKVCS010000003.1, forward strand.
GGTCGCAGCCGATGCCGGTGTTGAAATGTTATTGGTAGGCGACTCCCTGGGAATGGTGTTACAGGGTAAAGACAGTACTCTGCCAGTAACCGTGGATGAAATGGCCTATCACACAGATATGGTCGCCCGCGGGAACGCAAAAGCGAAGCGTCCGGCTCTGGTGATGACGGATCTGCCGTTTATGAGCTACGGAACGCTGGAGCAAGGCCTGGAGAGCGCCCGCAAAGCAATGCAGGCTGGTGCTCACCTGGTTAAGGTTGAAGGCGATGAATGGTTGATTCCACTGATCGAATCTTTGTCCAAACAAGGCGTTCCGGTTTGTGCCCATCTGGGCCTGACCCCTCAAGCGGTTAATAAGCTGGGAGGCTATAAAGTTCAGGGACGCGACGAAGCTAAGGCCAGTACGATGGTTGAACATGCACAGAAACTTGAGGCCGCTGGTGCCGATTTGATTCTGTTGGAATGCGTGCCCAGCGAACTGGGCAAACGAATTACGGCAGCGGTACAAGTACCCGTCATCGGTATTGGTGCCGGTGGCGATACCGATGCTCAGGTTCTGGTGGTCTACGACATGTTAGGTATGAATACGGGCTATGTACCGAAGTTCGTAAAAAACTTTATGACCGATGGTCGCACGATACCTGAAGCGATCTCAGCATATGCAGAGCAGGTTAAAAGGGGAGAATTTCCATCGGCCGAGCATGGCTTCGGTTAAGGGGCAACACTGATGATAACCGTTCACACCATCAAAGAACTGAGACAGCACGTCAACGCGGCTCGCTTGGCCGGCCGTGAGATCGGCTTTGTACCAACCATGGGCAATCTGCATGCGGGCCATATCAGCCTGATTAATCGCTCTACAGCCGATGGTTGCTATACCGTCAGCAGCATTTTTGTTAACCCGCTGCAGTTTAACGACCAAAGCGACCTGAGCCGTTACCCGCGAACTCTGCCGGAAGATCAGCAGAAACTGGAAGCCGCCCATTGCGACCTGCTGTTTGCCCCGAATGTTGAGGAAATGTACCCGGCAGGTCAGGACAAACAAAGCATCGTACATGTGCCGGTGGTATCAGAGGGCTTATGTGGCGGCAGTCGTCCAGGGCATTTTGATGGTGTCAGCACCGTGGTTAGTAAGCTGTTCAACCAGGTGTTACCCGATAAAGCCTATTTCGGAGAGAAGGACTTCCAGCAGGTAGCGGTGATCCGGAAAATGGTTAACGACTTGTCGATGCCCATTGATATTATTCCGGTTCCGACAGCGCGAGCTGAAGATGGACTGGCGTTGAGTTCACGAAATGGTTATCTCAGTGAAGAGGAACGCCAGCTGGCACCCGGATTACACAAAACACTGCTGGAAATCGCCGCTGCGCTCAACCGTAAAGAACCTCTGGAGCAAGTTATTGCGCAGGCACAGGCAAGGCTGGACAGCCGTGGGTTCAAAACAGATTATCTGGAAATTCGCCTTGCAGATGACTTGTCACAATTGACAGATAATGCGCTCCAGAGTGGCGAATATGCGAGCTCTGCCATAGTCATTTTAGGCGCCGCTTTCCTTGGCAGCGCACGCCTTATTGATAATATTCAGGTGACATTGAATCAGGCGTTTGAATGAGGCATACTTGCGCGCTTTGCGCCAAGAGGCCAAGAAATGAACAATTCCGGAGTCTCGGAACCCGGTAATTAAGGCTGACCCACAAGTCAGAAAAAACAGGTTCTGTGGCGAAGAAATCGTCCGATTAGTAGAGAAAGGGTTTACCATGCAAACCACCATGTTGAAAGCCAAGCTGCATCAGGCTCGAGTCACTCACTCAGTGCTGAACTACGAAGGCTCTTGTGCCATTGACGGAAAGTTGCTGGATCTCGCCGGTATGCGCGAATTTGAACAGATCCAAATTTATAACATTACTAATGGCAAACGTTTCACTACGTACATCATTCGTGGCGAAGATGACTCCGGTATCATCTCTGTAAACGGCGCTGCAGCCCATCTGGCAAGCGAGGGTGATCGTATCATCATCTGTGCCTATGGCAGCTACGATGACAGCGAGTTGGCTACCTTCAAGCCAAAAATGGTGTACATGAACGAAGACAACACCGTTAGTCACACCAGCTTCGACATTCCGGTACAGGTTGCCTGAACAAACATCACCCGAGAACGCCGCTAAATGCGGCGTTTTTTATGCCTGCTGTTCGGCGATACCGCGGTTACTCCACAACCGCCAAACAAGACTTTTGCCCCCAGACTGATACCTCCTTATACTCGCGCTATTGTTAACGTGTTACACGCGTTGTGAGTATTAAAGCGCTTTCTCAGGGAAATTCAGGATTATGAGTGGCACCGGCCTCACCGAGTCTGCCGTCTGGCAACAGCTCAAGCAGCATCACGGAGAAATCAAAGGACAGCACATGCGTGACTGGTTTGCAGAAGATGTAAACCGCTTCGAACGCTTTAAGCTGCAGGCCGCGGGCCTGACACTTGATTATTCGAAAAATCGTATCACCGCCGACACCATGTCATTACTGAGAAAATTGGCCGCAGATCGTAACCTGCCCGGTCAGATCGCCAGTATGTTCAATGGTGAAGCGATCAATCGCAGTGAAAGACGCCCGGTGCTGCATACCGCACTGCGTAACTTTGGTAGTCGTGAAGTGCTGGTTGACGGCGTAGATGTTATGCCAGAAATCCGCCAAACCATGCAACGTATGGAAGAGTTCTGCTGGAAAATCCGTCGCAATCAATGGCGTGGCTTCAGCAACCAGCCGTTTACTGACGTAGTATCAATTGGTATCGGTGGCTCATTTCTGGGCCCGAAACTCGCTTCCAGTTCGCTGAAGCCTTATTGGGACAGCGGCCTGACCATTCATTATCTGGCCAATATCGACGGCACTCATATTACCGAAATTCTGAAACGCCTGAACCCGGCAACCACATTGTTTATTGTGCAATCGAAGTCATTCGGCACTCAGGAAACTCTGAAAAACGCCATGGCATGTCGCGAGTGGTTCCTGAGCAATGGCGGCACCGAAGTGGACTTACCAAAACACTTCACGGCCGTTTCATCTAATGTCGAGAAGGCAAAAGCTTTTGGTATCGCTGAGGAAAATATCTTCCCGATGTGGGACTGGGTGGGCGGCCGCTATTCTCTATGGTCGGCCATTGGTTTGCCACTGGCACTGGCCATTGGTATCGACAATTTTCGGGATATGTTGCATGGCGCTTACGAGATGGATGAACACTTCCGGACCGCCCCGATCGAACAGAATATGCCAATCACAATGGCCTTGCTGAGCCTGTGGTACGTCAACTTCTTTGGTGTTAACAGCCAGGCGATCTTACCTTATGACCATTATTTGCGCAGTCTGCCGGCACACTTGCAACAGCTGGATATGGAGAGCAACGGTAAGTCAGTAACAATCGATGGTTATGAGACAGACTACAACACCGGCCCCATCATTTGGGGCGGTGTTGGCACTAACGGTCAACATGCCTTCCATCAGCTGTTGCATCAGGGCACACACTTCTCACCGTGTGATTTTATTATGCCCATGTGCAGTCACAATCCGATTGATAATTTCCACGCCATGCTGGTTTCTAACTGCCTGAGTCAGAGTCAGGCACTGTTGCAGGGTAAGTCAGAGGAAGAAGCCATCGAAGAACTGATTGCTGCCGGTTTCAGTAAAGCTGAAGCCATTGTCACCGCACCGCAAAAGGTGATTGAAGGCAACCGGCCAAGTAACACTCTGTATTTCCCTAAATCAAAACCACACATCGTGGGCGCATTGATTGCCTTGTATGAACACAAGGTTGCTGCTCAGGGCTTTTTATGGGGAATCAACTCATTCGACCAGTGGGGGGTTGAGCTGGGAAAACAATTGGGTGGTAAAGTACTGGATGCACTGGAGGGGGATGATATTCCTCAGCATTTTGACGGTTCGACCAACGGTCTGGTGCGGGCCTTTCACGATATGCAGAACCTGCTCTAACGCGGATATAAACAAAAGTTATACAAAAGCTTTATTCTCTTGATTTTAAAAGAGAATAAGGCTCTTTTCTAACTGCACAAACGACCATCTTTCTGCAACTTATTACTGATATTTAGCCTGCAGATTACTCCTGCCTTGAGACTGCTGGAAGCCTGAGCTAATCCTAAATTCAATCGGATTCAATGCTTTGGTGGTCGTTATGCTCAAAGGGCTCTCTCTACGCTCTAAAATTCTGGCAATTGCTGGCGCAGGGGTGCTGTGTTTTCTATTTTATCTTGGTTACAGCCTGTTGGCGCAACAGCAGCAAAATGACCGCCTGAACCATATTCAGAATGCCACCTTCCCGCTGACCGAGAAAATTGACTACTCCGGTTTACTGTTGTTCCAGCTGCGTAATGAAATGGCCAACGCCATCACTGAAAGTGACAAAGATAAGATCGACGAAGCAGCTGTAATTCAACAAAAGCTGAGACAGACCTTTGTTGACATATCCTCATTGTCGCCATCAGACCAAAGTCAGAATCGAAAACTGGCTGGCGCGTTGAATGACTACTGGGTAAGTAGCAGTAAGTTGGCTGACAATATGATCAACGGCACCATCGATTTTGATCAGATGGCGGGGATGGCGCAACAAGCCAATCGCCAATACCAACGTCTCAGCGACTTACTGGAACAACGAAGGCAACAAAATTATCAGCAGTTTTCGGCAGAAATTGCCGACGTTAAACAACAAGGTCAACAAACGATTCAGGTGGGGATGGCAATCGCTTCGGTGATGGTTATTGTGCTGCTATCAACCGCGTGGTTTATAGCCAACCTGATCACCCGTCTGATCAACCGCATTGTTGCCAGCCTCGAAGGTATGTCCCGTGGTCAAGGAGATCTGACGATCCGTTTACAGACGCGGGCAACCGACGAGATTGGCAGCCTGGTCGGTAACTTTAACGGCTTTATTCATCATCTCCAGTTGCTGGTAAAAGTTATGGCCAACCTGGCCATAGGGGTGTCGGGAGGGTCTGATAAAGTGCTGGCAATTGCCAGTAGTACACGCCATGGCATTGAGGATCAACAGAATCAAATCGAACAGGTGGCCACGGCTGTTACGGAAATGTCGAGCACTGCGGGGGAAGTGGCCCGCAGTGCTGAGTCTGCCGCAGAGGCAACCCAGCTAGCCAGTAGTGAAACGCAGTCTTCACAAAAGGTCATGGAGTCCAGCATTCAGGCCATCAGCTCACTGGCAGAAGAAGTCAACCATGCCCGCGAGGTGATCCAAAATCTGGCCAGCGAGAGTGAACGTATTGGCGCTGCCTCACAGACCATTCAAGGGATTGCCGAACAAACCAATCTGCTGGCATTAAATGCCGCCATTGAAGCCGCTCGGGCAGGTGAACAAGGGCGCGGCTTTGCGGTGGTTGCCGATGAAGTGCGCTCGCTCGCGGCCCGTACGGAAGAGACCACCAGCGACATTCAAAATGTTACCAAACGCTTAAACGCCAGCATGCAACAAGCGGTAGATGTTATGGAAAGCAGCCAGAGCAGTGCCATGACTGTCGTGCAGCAATCGCAACAAACAGAAGCTTCTCTGCGCTCTATTATGCAACACGTGGAGACCATTAACTCCATGAACGCCCAGGTAGCAACAGCTGCCGAAGAACAAAGTAAGGTTGCCAATGAGATCAGCAATAACATCGTGGTGATTAATGAAGTATCCGATCATACCGTCGAGGAAGCAGCGTCCACTTCACGTGCAGCTGAGGAACTGGCGAAACAGGCAGATCAGCTGCGCAATATTGTGAATGAATTTAAGGTGTAACCGGGGTTACTGAGCTAATACGAGTAACTTTCGTAAAGAACTATTTGTTGCTCTGTTTTACGCTCTTCCCAGCCCAGAATTTCCAGCTCAGGCTGGTCGTAAAATTTATCCACTTTACCGGCGCACAGATACGCTACCAACTCACGATCGCTGGGTGCATTCAGGATACTTTTAACCTTGTCCGGGTCGAGAATACTGACCCAACCAATACCAATATTCAGCGAGCGGGCCATTAACCACATATTCTGTACCGCGCACACCACACTATATCGCCCCATTTCCGGCATGCTGGTTTGCCCCAGCACCGGCCCCTTCTTTGGGTTGTAAAATACCGCAATATTCAGTGGCGATTCGACAATTCCCTCCAGCTTTAATGCCTGATACTGCTCTAATTTAGCGGCATCGTAATTCCCGGCGCGAAACTGTTGTAGCGCCTTTTCATTCTCTGCGAAAAAGCTCTCGGCAATCGCACCGCGGCTTTGTTGATCTTTTATCAACACAAACTCCCACGGTTGAGAAAAACCCACAGACGGTGCATGCAGCGCCGCTTTCAGAATTTTATCAATATCAGACTGATCGAGTTCATCCGCCAGAAAGCGATTACCACGCACATCGCGCCGGGCAGCCAACAACTGCATCAAAAGGTCGCTCTGTTCGGTAGAAAATTGTTGATTGCGTTCAGACATGAATATAGAAACCGGCAGCGGAAAATCAGAAATGGCGAGCCCGCTATTGTCGCAGCTGAATGCGTATGTGCAACCGTTGATCGCGGTAAAAGCGTGTCGGTGTAATCACCAGATAGGAAAATCTGTATAGTCACAACCGTTGTTAGCGGGTGAAACTGAACGGGCTTTAGGAGTAAAATGACGCCCATTCAATCGCCTTGTTTAGGGTACGGCATGACTCACACAGCCACCTTTCACGCCATCGAATGGCGCAACCAGCAACTGCACCTGCTGGATCAGCGTGTTCTGCCGCATCAACATCAGATTCTGAGCTACACCTCAGCAGCTGATGTCGCTGATGCGATCCGCGATATGGTGGTCCGTGGCGCCCCAGCCATTGGTATTACCGCCGCTTATGGTTACGCCCTCGATGCCATAGCAGGCAAAGACTTGCAGGCAGCCTATCAGGTGCTGGCCGAATCACGTCCGACGGCGGTCAATCTGTTTTGGGCACTGGAGCGAATGGCGGGGCTGGGAACAGAAGATCCACAAGCCTTGGTTGCCGCAGCCAAACGTATTCATGAGGAAGATATCGCCGCTAATCTGGCAATGGGCCAGTTTGGCGCAGCCCTGATTCCGGAAGGTTCCAGTGTTTATACTCATTGCAACACTGGTGCGCTGGCAACCGGTGGTCATGGAACCGCGCTGGGCATCATCCGCAGCGCCTTTGCCGATGACCGTATCCAACAGGTGTATGCCGGAGAAACCCGCCCCTGGTTGCAAGGAGCACGTCTGACTGCCTGGGAGCTGATGCAGGATAACATCCCGGTAAAACTGGTGGCTGATGGCGCGGCAGCTCAACTGTTCCGTCAGGGCGATATCAGCTGGGTGATTGTCGGCGCCGATCGGATTGCGGCCAACGGCGATACCGCGAATAAGATTGGCACCTACAGCCTTGCGGTTTTAGCCAAGCACCATGGTATAAAATTTATGGTGGCGGCGCCGACCACCACTTTTGATTTATCCATTGCCAGTGGTGACGACATTCCGATTGAGCAACGCCCTATCTCGGAAGTTACCAGCCTGAACAGTCAGGCCATTGCGCCTGAGGGCTGTGCTGCTATAAACCCATCGTTTGACGTGACACCGTCCGGTTTAATTGATGCCATTATCACAGAGAAAGGCATGATTCTCGCCCCGAACACGGAAACTGTTTCCATGCTGTTTGCGCGTTAAAGGTCAGGCAGATGACCCAGGTTTACGATATTAATCAATTTAATCGGGCCGCAGATGATTTATGCCGCTACGGTAAAATTCTCTATAACCGTGACTGGTCACCGGCCACCAGTTCAAATTATTCCATCCGCCTGAATGCAAATTGCTGCGCCTTAACCAGCTCGGGTAAACACAAAGGCGAGCTGGACTCTGATGATATTCTGGTGGTTGATCTGAGCGGCCAGCCGATTATTCATCCGCAACGTAAAATCAGCGGTAAACCATCCGCCGAAACCTTATTACACACCCAGCTGTATCAGCGAGATAAAACCATTGGCGCGGTATTACACACCCACTCCCCTACCTGCGTGGTGTTATCGCAACTGTGGCAAGACGATGTGTTGTCTCTCACAGGCTGGGAATTACAAAAAGCCTTTGCTGGTGAAACCAGCCACGAAGGCATAGTTCGCATTCCATTATTTAACAACGATCAGAATATCGAACGTCTGGCGTGCCAGGTAGAACAACAGATGCAACAACAAGGACAAGGGCATGCGTATTTAATTCGTGGCCATGGCGTTTATACCTGGGGAAAAGATATTGAGGAATGTTTCCGCCACCTGGAAGCGCTGGAGCATTTGCTGGGTTATCAACTGCAACTGCTGAAAATAAATAGATAAATAAATCGGGTGTGAATCTCGCACCTGCAATGACCGGAAAAAGCCATGAGTGAAATTCGTATTTATACCGACACGGATATGACGAACCTGCTGTTCACCAGCTGTAAGAAAAGTCGCATCACAGAGAAATTAAAAGAGCTGGGTATTCGTTACGAGCAATGGCAGACGGATACCAACATCAGCGCAGGTGCGGATCCGGAATTTGTGATGAATGCCTACCGCAAAGACATCGATCGTCTGGTTGCAGAAGAAGGCTATCAAACGGTTGACGTCATCAGTCTGGCATCTGATAACCCGCAAAAATCAGAACTGCGTCAGAAGTTTCTCAGCGAACATACCCACAGCGAAGATGAAGTGCGTTTTTTTGTTGCTGGTGAAGGTCTGTTTACTCTGCATATCGGAGAAAAAGTGGCCGAAGTATTGTGTACTCAGGGTGATTTAATCAGCGTACCGGCCAATACCCGTCACTGGTTCGATATGGGGCCTAACCCGAATTTCACCGCGATTCGCCTGTTTAATGATCCGGAAGGCTGGGTAGCCCACTGCACCGGTAGCGAAATTGCACAACACTACAACCGGTTAGAAAACTGATTCGCCGATAAGCAACAGGTCCTCTCGTATGCCACAGTTTCATGATGTCAAAGTTATCCTGACCGATATCGAAGGCACCACATCCTCGATCTCTTTTGTGGAGGATGTTTTATTTCCCTACGCCGAAAAAAAACTGCCCGCTTTTCTGCGTCAGCATCATGAAGACCCTACGGTTCAGCAGCACATACAAGCTTCGGTGGAACTGGAAGAGCAGGACGGTAATCACCTGACTGCAGACAATATTGATGGTGTCATTGAATGCTTATTACAGTGGATTCGTGACGACAAGAAGGCTACTCCGCTAAAGGCCTTACAAGGCATGGTCTGGAAACAGGGCTACGAAAATGGTGATTACCAGGCGCATATGTACCCGGACGCTACTGCGCGATTAAAACAATGGTACAACCAAGGCTTACCGCTTTACGTTTACTCCTCTGGCTCGATACAAGCGCAGAAACTGTTTTATGGCTACAGCCAGGACGGCGATTTGTTACCTCTGTTCAGCGGTCATTTTGATACCACCTCCGGCGGTAAACGCGACCAGCAGTCTTATCGGAATATTCTTGCTGACCTGCAAAAGCAACATGATATTCAGGCAGGTAATGTGCTGTTTTTATCGGATTTAGAAGAAGAACTGGATGCAGCTTATAAGGTAGGGATGCAGACAGTATGGATTCAACGAGACGCTACAAAAACTAATTCAAGGCATACTTCAAGTACAAGTTTTTCAACGATTGTTATATAAACGAATGTTCATAGATAGTACAACGTTAGTCTGATATTTTTCATTATGAATACTGGCGTTCTTGATAATTAAGTATAAATTAGATGTACAAAGATTATGCGTAATGGAGTACATACGATGCCATCAGAGAATAACACTGTCTCGGTTCAGGATATGAAAGCCCTCGTTTATGGCGGATGCTTTCTCGCCTCAGGCGGCGGCGGCCCAGTAAGTATGGCACTGAACTTCCTGGAGAAGATCAATCAATGTATCCCTCTAATACCCACATCTCAATTAAAACCCGGTAAAAAATCAGCTATTGTTGCAGATCTTGGCTCACCAGATGCCGCTACAGAGGGACGTGGCTATACAGCTCCAGTTAACGCATACAAATCCCTTAACGCTTACCTTAAACAACAAGAAAACAAAGAAATAGAATATTTCCTTCCAGCTGAAATAGGCGCAGTTAATACTCTGATTCCTTTTTTCATTGCGTCACAGTTTAATCCGCCTCTGGCTGTTATCGATGCTGACCCTTCGGGACGAGCAGTGCCGCAAATGAACGAATCGATGCTCGAAGTTAATCAAGTTCCGTGTTGCCCAGCGATTATCGCGTCAGACACTAACGATGGTGCAAACTGCAAATGGAGTAATGAAAGCTTCCATTCAGAATTGTTTACCAATAAGACCCCTACTCAGCTGGAAGATGCTGCTCGGGAAGTCGTAAGCCAACCAGCCTATGAACAAGTCGGTGGTATGGCGTGCTGGCCTATCGACAGTGACTATTTTTTATCGCAAGAAGCAAAAAGCTCTGTGATTCACAACTCAGTCAGCGCTGCGATTAAAGTTGGATACACAATACTTAACTCACCTGAACCAAAACATTTGGTCGAGACCCTTAATGCACTGGGAATAGACAACTACGTCATTGATAACGGCTTGGTGCGTAAAGTAATTAACCGGACCAGTCACGGTTTTGATGTAGGTAAAATAGTATTCGCAACAATGGTTGGGGAGTTATGGATTTACTATAAGAACGAAAGTCTTTTGGCATGGGACCCGCAAACCAAGAAACCTCTGGTTATCGCTCCGGACTGCATTAACCTAATGAAGTTTAAGGATAGTGATCGTCTCTATGGTACTTCCCCCATTTCAACAGCAGATGTAAAAGAAGGGCAAGTATGTACGATCTGGGCAACAGCATGCGCTGAAGCAATGCGCAATAAAACAATTGAAAAGTTGTTTTTAACAGATATTGATCAGATCACATCAGCATTTCCAGAGGATGATGTGAAAGTTAAAGAGTATATTCCCGTACAGCAATTGAACCCATAATTATGATAAACCGTCAGGATAGGGAGCTATTAGAGTCAAGTTTGTTCTCAAAACTTTGGCAGAACTCCCCCGATAACATGTTTGTCCTTAAAATTGTGGACGATGATTTTTACATCGTCACCAGCAACGTCAAACAACAGGAGAAAGCGGAACTTGATAGCCCGAGTATCATCGACGTTCCGCTGCGCGAGTTACTACCTGATGACGTGTATCAACCCATACATCAAAATTATCAAAGATGCATATCAGCGAAAGAACCGATTCAGTACTCAGAAGAAGAAGTATTCACCAGCAGTGATGGTAGCCCTAATTACTGGAATACAATTCTTCATCCGATGTTAGATGATTCTGGAAATGTCGAACTAATATTTGGAGTATCGCGCAACATAAGTGAATTAGTTATCGCCCAAAAGAAGGCTGTAGAAGCTGCTGAAGCTGCTGAAAAGGCCAATCAAGTAAAAACTAATTTTCTGGCTAATATGAGCCATGAAATGCGCACACCATTAAACGGTATCAAAGGGGCCTTGGAACTTATTAAAAGTAGTGAAGACCCGAATGAAATCTCAGAGCTATTAACAGTTATTGAAAATTCTGCAGATGCCTTATCACGACAAACGGAAGACATCCTTGACTATGCAAAACTGGGCAATCAAAAACTGCAGCTTGATGAGCGTATATTTTCCACAATTGATTTATTAAAAACGAACGAAGCACAGCTCAGAAATTTAGCAGAGCAGCAAAAAAACAAACTCATCATCGACATTTGTGATCAGGTTCCAAAGAAACTACAGGGTGATCCGGATCGGATTCAGCAGATTCTTTTAAATCTTGGTAGTAATGCCAACAAGTTTACAGAAAACGGAACCGTTACTATAAAAGTAAAACATGCCAACAGAGTTAAGAATAAGCATCAGATTTATTTTTCTATATGCGACAGTGGCATTGGTATTAGCGAAGAAGATCAACTCAAGCTATTTAAGCCATTTAGTCAACTGGATGACTCAACTACAAAAAAGTTTCCAGGAACCGGGCTGGGTCTTGCTATCTGTAAAAACTTGGTTGAACTAATGGGCGGAGACATAACTGTTAACAGTGCTCCTGCTATTGGCTCGGAATTCAGTTTCTCTCTTTGGCTGCAGGAACCCCAAGCCTGCCAACTGGAAAAGCATACAAAACCCCAAAACCTATCTCTAGAGCATCTCGATTTACTATTGGTTGAAGACAATCCGACCAATCAGCTGATTACCGGAAAAATGCTACGTAAAGCAGGGGCTAACGTTGTTATTGCCGAACATGGTCGCCAGGCGTTAGAAATGTGCCAGCAACAGACTTTTGACCTGATTTTGATGGATTGGCATATGCCGGTTATGGATGGCCTGAAAGCGACTGAAGAACTACGAGCGAATGAGATCAATAACCAACGCACACCAGTCATTGGTTTAACGGCCAATGTTATGGAAAAAGATCGTGAGAAATGTCTGCGAGCGGGTATGAGTGAAGTTATTACCAAGCCAGTTGGCTACGATACGCTAATCGCAACGGTGATCCGTTACTCTCACTCGCAAGGCTGTGAATTGTCCGGCTGACAAACAGCACATTCCCGACCACTTAGTCAGTTTTTTGTTTTACACTAGTACACGACAAAATACTGAGTACAACATCCATGACCTACCCGCGCGATATGGTTGGCTACGGCCAGCACGCTCCCGATCCCCAATGGCCAAATCCATCTGGTAACGGCAACGCCCGCATTGCGGTTCAGTTTGTGATCAATTACGAGGAAGGTGGTGAGAACTGCATTCTGCACGGCGACAACGCTTCAGAAGCATTTCTGTCTGAGATTGTCGGTGCCCAGGCGCTCGAGGGCGTGCGCCATATGAATATGGAATCGATCTATGAATATGGCAGTCGTGCTGGCTTCTGGCGCCTGCATCGTATGTTCACCCAGCGCAATATGCCGGTAACCGTGTATGGCGTAGCCACGGCTCTGCAGCGTAACCCGGAAATTGTGCAAGCAATGAAAGACGCTGACTGGGAAATCGCCTCTCACGGCCTGAAATGGATCGATTACCAATACATCGACAAAGAAGTAGAACGAGAGCACATCGCTGAAGCCATTCGTATCCATACCGAAGTCACCGGTGAGCGCCCGCAGGGCTGGTACACCGGTCGCATGAGTCCGAACACTCGTGATCTGGTTGTTGAAGCCGGTGGTTTTGCCTACGACAGCGATTCCTACGCCGATGACCTGCCGTACTGGAGCCATGAGTACGATGAGCCGCATTTGGTCATTCCTTATACCCTCGACAGCAACGACATGCGGTTTGCCACCAACCAGGGCTTTAACTCAGGTGACCAGTTCTTCGCTTATCTGAAAGATTCGTTTGACGTGTTATATGCTGAAGGCACAGAGAATCCGGCAGCGGCAAAAATGCTGAACATTGGTTTGCATTGCCGTCTGGTCGGGCGCCCCGGCCGTGCTGCTGCACTGGCACGCTTCCTGGACTACGTACAGAGCCACGACGACGTTTGGGTAACTCGGCGAATTGATATTGCCGATCACTGGCGCAAAGTGCATCCGGCGACCAAATAACCCGCTTTAACACCAGCTTCCTCCCTCGCCGCCTGTGGTAACAACCCAGGCGGCTTTTTTATGCTCCGGCATTAGCCCTGAAAGTTATACCCCTATAAAATTCATAGTCGTTTCTGCACTGGAAAATCATTTAAAATAAAGAAATCCCTGATGAGGCTCACCCATGTTCTCTTTATTCAAAGCAAACCCAATCAAGAAACTGCAAAAGCAATATGATGCCAAGCTTGAGCAGGCCATGCTCGCCCAACGTAATGGCGACATCCGTGGTTACTCTGAAATCACTGCAGAAGCCGAAGCCATCTACCTTCAGTTGCAACAGCTGAAAGCTGAGAGCGAATCCAAATAGCACGACCATGCACTTTGCGCTCATACGCCTGGGGCAAAACAGGTGGTGCAGAACAACACACAGTGCGCCAACACACAACAGAGTGAATATCGAAAACAAATAAGCCTTTGCTACCCCGGTAACAAAGGCTTTCCCGTGTAGTCAGACGAACGTCGTTATTCGGATAACCACAGCGATAGCGCCTGGCGCTCATCTTCCGTCATTTGCGTCAGGTTGCCCAACGGCATGTAGCCGGTTTGCAACGCCGAAAGCGTTTTATCTTTAACCGCGCGGACTTGCTCTGCTGTTTCCAGCACAATACCGGCAGGAGCAGAAGCAAACGCTGGATTAGTTGGCTGCTGTGCATGACAAGACGAGCAGCGCTGCTCAACAATCACCATCGCCTGCGCATCCGTCAGAATCACCTCACCAGCTTTCGCTTCGATTTTCTTCGGCGCCATTACTACCGCAAGAGAAATCAGCATCAGCGCAGCAACCAATAAAATAACAGGTTTAAACTCACCTCGATGACGCAGATTAAAGAAATGACGGGCGAACGCACTGATAAAACCAATTGCCGCGAGGACCAGCCAGCCATATTCATGGCTATAGGTCATCGGATAATGATTACTGATCATGATAAAGATCAGTGGCAGGGTAAAATAGTTATTATGGGTTGAGCGTAACTTAGCAAAGGCACCGTATTTCGGATCTGGTGCCTCACCGCGCTGCACGGCCTCTACCAACGCACGCTGAGCTGGCATAATCCCAAGGAAGACGTTACCAGCCATGATGGTGCCAATGATTGCGCCAACATGAATGTATGCGCCGCGCGCTGAGAAAATCTGATTTGCAGCCCAAGAGGCAAACACCAGAATGGCAAACAGCACAACACCAAACAATTTACCGTTATGGCGTAATGGTGAACGCACCATCAACTCGTAGATTGCTACACCAGCCGCAATAAAGCCCAGTCCGGCAGCGATCGCCTCCCCTTGAGTAAGCACCATTCGTGAGCTATCAATCAGAAAACTCTCGGCACCGACATAATAAACCACCCATAACATCACCATACCGGTCAGCCAGGTGGTATACGCTTCCCATTTAAACCAATGCAGATTGATTGGCATACTTTCAGGACCTAATTTGTACTTAGCAACCTCGTAGAAACCACCACCGTGGATGGCCCATAAATCACCGCCGATTCCTTTATCTTTTTTCCACTGTGGTGGCTCCTCCAGGCTGTTATCCAGCCAGACGAAATAAAACGACGCACCGATCCAGGCGACACCCGCAATTACGTGGAACCAGCGGAAGAACAAGTTTAACCATTCGTAAAAATACGCTTCCATTATCGCTTCCCTCCATCACGGCGGTGCAATTGCTGGCCACCAACATAAGTACATTTCACTGTGCGATCGTCACCCAGAATAATCATGGCAAACAGTTTTTCGGCCAGTGTTTTGCATTTACTTTGTTTGAGTGACATCAAAGGTGTGGCGTTAAAATCCATCACGATAAAATCGGCTTCATTACCGGATTTAAATGAGCCAATTTTGTCTTCCAGCTGCAGAGTACGGGCGTTACCCAACGTCGCCAGATACAAGCTCTTTAACGCCGATAACTTGTTGCCGCGCAGCTGACAGATTTTGTACGCTTCGTTCAACGTTTGCAGCATGGAGAAACTGGTACCACCACCCACATCGGTTGCCACGCTGTAAGCCACCTGTTCTTTTTCAAGTTCCGCGATATCCAGCAGACCCGATCCTAAAAACAGATTCGACGTTGGGCAGAAAGAGACACTTGAGCCAGTTTCACGGAAACGTTCATGCTCCCGTGGCGTCAGATGAATACCGTGGGCAAACACACTGCGTTTGCCGAGCAGATTATATTGATCATAAACGTCGAGGTAATCTTTCGACTCCGGGAACAGTTCCTGAACAAATGCGACTTCATCTTTGTTTTCGGAAATATGCGTTTGCATATACACATCCGGATACTCTTCCAGCAGTTGCCCGGCTTTCTCAAGCTGTTCTGGGGTGGAAGTAATCGCAAAGCGAGGGGTTACCGCATACAACTGACGACCGTTGCCATGCCAGCGTTCAATTAATTCCTTACTGTCTTCGTAGCTGCTTTCAACATCGTCGCACAAGAATTCCGGCGCATTACGATTCATCATCACTTTGCCACAAATCATACGGGTATTGCGTTTCTCTGATGCCTCGAAGAATGCATCAACACTTTGTTTATGGACGGTGCCAAATACAAGTGCCGTCGTGGTACCACACTTAACCAGCTCATCCAGAAAGAAGTTGGCGATTTTACTGGCGTATTCCTTATCTTCAAACTGACGCTCGGCCGGAAAGGTATAATTATTCAACCAATCCAGTAATTGTTCACCATAGGATGCTATAACCTCGACTTGCGGGAAGTGAATATGAGTGTCAATCATACCTGGCATAATCAGGTAACCGCTGTAATCGACAATGTCGAAATCTTTCGGCAGGTGTTTTTCCACTTCAGAAACCGGACCGGTTTTAATCACCTTGCCGTTTTCTACAACCAATGCACCGTCTTCGAAAAACTCATAAGCCGCATCTCCAGCAATATCCGGATCATCCAGAAAATGAAGAATGCTGGCTCGATAAACAGTCGTGCTCTTTGTTTTCATTGTACTTCTCATCAACGCTATTCGCCCGTTAAAGCTGAATCTCTATCAGCTCATCCGGACTAAAGTAAAATTCTTCACAGTTGTTGCCTTCACCTTTGCGATCAACAACCAAAAAATCACAAACTTTATTTAAACCAAGCACCGGGTGATGCCAGGTATTCATGTAATAATTAATACCCTGATCCGGTTGCGCCAGAAACAGATGCAGGTTTTCAGGTTTCAGATCCTCAACAGCATCCGCCACCAACACCAGATACGGCTCTGCTGACAGCGGGTGAAATGACTGGCTGCCACGAGGATGACGTTCCATCATTTCAATCCGCATATTACTTTGATTAACACCCGCCTTCACCATTCTTGGTTGAGCACGAAAAATATTAATCACCGCTGTATCTTGCGGGTTTTCGGTTTGTACCTTCACCAGCGAATCATAGCGCTCTGTGTTGCCGCCATTAATCATAATCGGCGTCGTTGTACCCGCTTCGACCACATCACCAAATGGCGCAAAGGCTTCTGCAGTTAATGGTTGAGGTTTTAAAATAAAGGTCATAATTTTTTCTTCTGAGATTCAGAGTCTTCGCAATCTGAGACATGTGTTCCCGCAAGTGCAGCAAGTACATCCCTGTATGCTCGTTCGCGCAATTCATGGCGCTAAGGCTTGCCGAACACATACCTAAGATTGCTGATCCGCACAAAAGATGTGATGAATCTATTTCTGAGACGTCTGCACCAGGGGTGAAGCAGCCGATCCTACCGAGACGTATTAACAGCAAGTCAAAGACATATATTCATCATCGCTTTTGTTTTTATCAAAAACTCAGCTTCCTCTGTAAGTCGACATACCATGTGCAGAAATCAACAGCGGTACATGGTAGTGCTCGTCCGGGTTTTCGATACGAAACTCGAAAGATACACTGGGATAAAAGCAGGTTAGTCCCTGTTTCTCGAAGTAAGGATCGGTAGCAAACGAAATCTTATAAACACCGGCTTCACGCTGCTGGCCAGCCAACCAGTCAAGAATACGGCCATCGCTGTTGGTTTTACCGCTGGCAATCTCTGCCCAGTTTCCTGCGCTGTCACGTTTTTCCAGAACCACAGCCATGCCTGCTGCTGGTTTGCCTAAATGTGTGTCTAACACATGGGTCGTAATCGGGGATGGTGCTGACATTTCTTATTCCTCAGGCAGTAGCTTATTAATTCGAATGGCGGTGATTTTTGCTTGCTCAGCTGCCGCATTCACCAGCTCTTGCTCGCGTGAATTCGGCAAGCGTTGCTCCAGTAATTGCAGCATTTCAGCCGCTGATTTACCGGTCGCACACACAATAAAGATAAAGCCGTTCTTATTGTGGTAATCCTTATTGCCTTTCGCCAGACGTTCAATCACCTCATCACTGGCTTCGTTCACGGAGCTTTGCTCACCGGAAGCCAGTTTTTTGGTGTGTGCGTATTTGGCTTTTAAGCTCGACACATCACCAATTTTCGGATGGCCTTCAAAAGCCTGCAAAAAATCACTCTCACCCAGCTTGCTCCATACCGCTTCAGCAACGCCCAGGCATTGCTCAACATTGGCATAAGGAAGAGCGGCTACCATACCCTCAATCCAGTTTTTTGAGGTACAACAGTTTTCAAACGCAAATGCAGCGTCCTGTTCATTTAACTGGTTCAGTTGCTCTAAGGTGTAAGTTAAGTCTGCCACGTTATTTGCCCATCACGCTTGCCAGTGATTCAGATGGATAGCCCCACAGGCGAACACGGCTGATACCACCATCCGGGTACATTTTAACGCGTACGTGGGTAAAAGCCTGATCGTTGTTCTGTACTTCTTTTTTGAAGGTGTGTTCACGATCATCGTACAAACGCGTACGATCCATAATCGGCTGCCAGTTAATCTCTGACGGCTGTGCACGACCTGCCATCAATGCATCCTGATGAGAATCGGCTTCCAGCGCCGCCACATCAGTGGCTTGTTCTTCGGTCAGCACTGCGGCTTCGATAGCAAAACTGTGCGGGTAATTACCTTTAAAATGTGCGGTATCCACCAGCACTTTTTCGATACTGCCTTTGGCGGCTAATTTCAGAATTAACCAGTCATTAAAACGATCTTTTTCGGCATCACCGATGGTGCGACGACGTTTGGTTTCCCAGCCATCCCCCATATTCACGCCACGACCAGGCATAATCATGTTTTCCATATGGGAGAAGAACATGTCGGAACACACAACCGGGCGCGCACCGTTTTTAATGTAGGCTAAATCAATTAATTCACCCGGCAGGAACAAATCAGCATCCGGAATCACCTCGCCATACACTTTTAAGCGAGCGATACCGCCATCCGGGTACATGTTCAGGCGCACGTGTGTCCATACCTGCTCAGACTCAACCGCAAAATAGTGCGGTGCACCCGGACCAACATCAGAGCGCGCCACAATGTCAGTCCATTCAGTGTTATCGTCCGGGTTGCCTTCACTGACACACGCTTCTAACGAAACACTCTGTGGTGCGTTACCCAGGAAATGGGCGGTATCAACATTAACACCACGAATAATACCCTGCGCCCCCAGCTTAACGATGCACCAGTCGTACTCCAGGCCATCATCCGTCGTGCCGTCTGGCAGGAAACGACGACGGCGACTTTCCCAGCCATCCATCAGTTGTCCACGTTCAGTAAATACGCCTTTCTGGAACACTGGCTCTTCCAGCTTCAGCAGGTTTTCCATTTCAGCAAAAAAATCATTGCTGCAAGCAATCGCCTGGCCACCTAATTTGCGGCTTGCCAGATCGGTGTATAACGTTTCGAATGGGTTTCTCACAGAATCATCAGTGTTCATATTTTTAGTTACTGTTCGTTAAATCAGAAAATAATTAATCGGATAGCTTTAATGATGCGCCTGTACCTGTGGTATCCACAGCGCGCTGTTCATTAGCCAATTCCTGCTTGATGCTTTTCCAGCTCAAGCCACGCTGTTTTTTACCCGGTTGCTCTTCTTTCAAGCCCGATGGTTGTTCGCTTTGGTGTTGTAATGCGATTAACTCCCCAGCAATCGATACAGCGACTTCCATCGGTAACTTACCCGGTACAGCACTTAATCCCACCGGACAAATAACCCGCTGCATATCGTCCTGAGAAAATCCACGTGCTTCCAGACGACGAACAAAACGCTGCGCCTTGGTATCAGAACCAATTAAACCAATATGATTTATTCCCGGATGCTTCAGCGCTGCTTCCGTTAATTCGTAATCCAGCTGATGATTATGCGTCAGAATTAATACGTTGGCCCCGGCGGGCAGATTTTCCATTTCGTAGGTTGGATCATCACTGACAATCGCATTGATATTCGTCGCCGTTTCAGCCGGAAACAACTCCGCACGACTATCAACCCAGCTCACTTTGCACGGCAAGCCCGATAAAATGTTCATCAGCGCTTTAGCAACATGCCCGGCACCAAATACCGCTACCTGAAAATCACAAGTGGCAAAGATTTCAATCAATACCGTTGCGCTACCACCACAACACTGCCCTAACGAGGCGCCTAACGGGAAATGATCAATTTGTTGCGCATCGACATCAGCAATCAATAGCTCACGTGCTTTATTGGTAACAACAAATTCAAGATGTCCGCCACCAATGGTGTCGTAGGTTGATTCTGCGGTAATGACCATCTTGCTGCTTTGGTCGCGTGGCGTGGAACCGGTACACCCCAGAACCGTGACCAACGCATAAGCCTCACCTTTATGCTGGCATTGTTGTACTGCATCAAACCAGTGTTGAGAGCGCATCAGTAATTACCTCCAAAGCATTTGGTGCTTATACCAGAAGCTGTGCACACCGGTTGGTTACTATCGTTTGAGGTTGTTTGCGACAGGGGTACACTTTTTGTGCATTGACCGCATACCTGCGAATAATAGCTACCAACGGAGTTGTGCGTGTTCATAAGATCAGCCTTTGGCCTGTACTTCCTGAACCGCAAACAACACCTTCTCAGGCGTTGCTGGCGTATCCAGACGAGGATTCAGTTTGTAATCGCCCATACTGGCAACGGCATCACGAATGGCACTCCATACCGAAATTCCGTGCATAAACGGAGGTTCACCCACCGCTTTAGAACGATACACCGTGGCTTCACCATTCGGACGGTCTTCCATCAGGTTCACATTGAATTCAAACGGCGTGTCACCTACCGCTGGAATTTTATAGGTCGCAGGGCCATTGCTGGCGAGACGCCCCTCGTTATTCCAAACCAGTTCTTCCGTGGTTAACCACCCCATGCCCTGAATAAAGGCACCTTCGATCTGGCCCACATCAATATCCGGGTTTAATGAACGACCCACATCGTGAAGAATATCGACACGCTGCAATCGGTGCTCCCCCGTTAACGTATCAACAATCACTTCGCTCACTGCCGCACCATTTGCGTAATAGTAGAACGGGCGGCCTTTACCGGATTCACGATCGTAGTGAATTTTCGGCGTTTTATAGAAACCAGTAGATGATAACGGTACACGCCCCATATACGCCTGCTGAACAAAATCTGCGAACGCTACGCGCTGTTCTTCACCATTTTTCTGATAGATCAGATGACTATCAAACAGTTTAACGCTATCGACATCCGCCTGATAATGCTCATACGCAAACGCGAATAATCCATCTTTAATTCGTAAACAGGCATCTCGCGCTGCCATACCGTTCAAGTCGGTACCGGATGACGCTGCCGTTGGCGAGGTGTTTGGAACTTTATCGGTACGAGTAGCAGATACCTGAATGGTATCCAGATCGACCTGGAATTCTTCCGCCACAACTTGCGCAACTTTCAGGAATAACCCCTGGCCCATTTCTGTACCGCCATGGTTCAGGTGGATGCTGCCATCGGTATAAATATGTACCAGTGCTCCGGCCTGATTCAAAAACTGTACAGTAAAAGAAATGCCAAATTTAACCGGTGTTAATGCCAGACCTTTCTTCAGAATCGGGCTGGTTTTATTAAACTCATTAATCGCCTCACGACGTGCCCAGTAATCTGAGCTTTTTTCCAGGTCAGAAATTAATTCCGACAACAAATTGTGTTCAACTTTCTGGCCATAATGCGTTTCATCACGCGGATCGATATCACCATCGGCAGTGCGGATGTGGTCATACGTCACACCGTACAAATTACGCTTACGAATGGTCAGCGGATCTTCCCCTAAATGACGGGCAATATCATCCATCATTAATTCAGCCAGGATCACACCCTGCGGACCACCAAAACCACGATATGCGGTGTTTGATACTTTGTGCGTTTTCGCCCGATGGCCAGTCACCGTTGCGTTATTCAGATAATAAGCGTTGTCGGAATGGAACATGGCACGATCGACGATCGCGTCACTTAAATCCGGTGAGTTACCACAATCGCCGGTAACAATTAAATCGGCGCCGTGAATAATGCCTTGCTCGTCAAAACCAACATCGTACTGGTTGTAGAATGGGTGACGTTTACCGGTCATCACCATATCGTCATGGCGGGTCATGCGGTATTTAACCGGCTTGCCGGTTTTATGTGCCATGATCGCAGCAATACAGGCCAATGGTGCGGCCTGAGTTTCTTTACCACCAAAACCCCCACCCATACGACGAACTTCAACCTGCACTTTGTTAATGCTGATGTCCAACACTTCAGCGACCAGCTTCTGAACTTCAGTAGGATGTTGGCTGGATGAGTACACATGCATACCACCATCTTCGGTTGGCAACACAGAACACACCTGCCCCTCAAGATAGAAATGCTCCTGGCCATTAACGTGCATCTGCCCCTGAATACGATGAGCGGCATTCTTTAATGCGGTTTCAGAGTCACCACGCTGATGCTGGTGAGTCGGGCGAACAAAAAAATTCTGTTCCAGAGCTTGCTCAACATCCAGTACCGGCTCCAGCACCTGATATTCAATTTTGGCTTTTTTAACCGCTGCACGGGCAATCTCAATACTGGTCGCGGCCACCGCAAAAATCGGCTGGCCAACATACTCGCAGGTTTCTTCCACCAACACCGGGTCGCCAGAAAAAACGGGGCCAATGTCAACGTGACCCGGCACATCTTCTACCGTAATCACATCAACGACCCCCAGGGTTTCTCTAACTGCGAAGAGATCGATCGACTTAATTTTCGCATGTGGGTAAGCGCTGCCTCCCACCGCGATGTGCAACTGATTGGGTAACTCCGGCATGTCATCAACATACACAGCTTTACCGGTAACGTGTTTATTCGCACTTTCGTGCTTCATGCTTTGACCTGTGTGTCCTTTCAGCTTTTTCACTTTTTGCGGACGTTCACGCAAGGTCATTTCATTATCGGGAGTATCAATTAACTTACGCATTGTGATGCTCCATCGGGTTAATGGCGTCTCTTGCAGCAAGCTGACTCGAGTGAATATTCTCGATTCGTGAAATGCTGTCTGGCTGTAGTAGCTCCAACGCACATTTCTGAACCAGATTTTTCGCCACTAATAAGCGATATTCATCGGTCGCCCGGACATCGGTCATTGGCGTAAAATCCTGCGATAACTTTTCTGCCGCCTGGCGAAACTGAGCGCTGTTCAACGGTAAACCCGTCAACTCAGCTTCCAGCTGCAAGGCCGCTTTCGGAATAGCCGCCATTCCACCAAAGCCGGTGCTGATTGCCGTCACGGTTCTTTCCTCCGACACCGATACTTTAAACGCGGCCAGTACTGCCGAAATATCGTCTTCAAGGCGCTTGGAAATTTTGTAGACCTTTAACAGCTCACCAACCTTCAATTTGGGAATCTTAATCGTACGAACATATTCACCCGGCTGTTGCACGGTTTGTTTGTAGTCAACAAAAAAGTCCTTCAATTTCAGCCAGCGCGAGCCGGTTTCGTTTATCATGCCCGGCGCCGAAGCAAGCTCAATACAGGCGCCCAGCGCTAATAGCACCGGTGGTGTATCGCCAATTGGTGAAGCGTTGGCGATGTTGCCGCCAAGCGTACCGTTGTTGCGTACCTGACGAGATCCAAGACGCTGCAATAGCTGGGCGAATTCCGGGAAGTAATGGGCCAGCAGTGGCTCAACGTCGCTGTAAGTCGCCGCAGCCCCAATCAATAGGGCATGTTCCTCATCATTAATGGCCTTTAGCGAGGCAATACCGTTAATGGCAATCAGCTGGTCGATGGGTTTGAGAAACTGGGTAACATCCAGTGCCAGATCGGTAGCACCTGCCACCAATCGCGCTTGCGGATATTGCTGCAACAGCTGCTTTAACTGATCTTCATTCTGCGGCGCCCAGGCCTGCTGCTCAGCCTTACCAAAGCCAGCTTGTTCTGTGGTAGTGGCATTGTCTTCTTCAACGATAGTCGCTGCCTTGAACTCTGCTGAGACCCCAGGCTGCCAAACCTGTACGGCCTGGTCACGATTGTCCGGGTAATCATTGAGGTGAGAAGCTGCTTCAATAATCGGACGATAACCGGTGCAGCGGCACAAGTTACCCGACAGAGCTTCGATAATCTGATGCTGAGTTGCCTGCTGCTGTGCATCTTCGCCATGGTTGATTGACTCATGCAGTGCCGCCAGAGACATCACAATACCCGGGGTACAAAAACCACACTGAGAGCCATGGTAATCCACCATCGCCTGCTGCGCCGGGTGCAGCTCAGCGCCGCCACCAGTTGCCAGCGCATCGACCGTGACAACACTTTTACCATTCAGCTGAGCAACAAAGGTGATACAGGCGTTGATCGCTTTGTAGCGCCACTGACCGTCTTGTTGTTCTCCCAACAGGACGGAACAGGCGCCACAATCACCGGAGCCACACCCTTCTTTTGTACCTGTCTGAGCTTGCTGAGATCGTAAATAGCGTAATAACGTCGTATCACTGGCCAAATCTTGTACAATCGTCAGATTCCCATTCAAAAAAAATCGAACCACGTTTGCGTCTGCCTCTTCGTTCTTATATCTGTGATTTCTTCTCGCTGAATCACATAGCAATATCCTGACCAATTAGACAACTTAATAACTATGAATGGCAAGCCCTGTTCAGCTACAGGCCTATTTAGTCAGTTAAAAGTGTCGCTATATCACTGATTATTGCTGTTACCTAAAGGGTTATTACTGAAATTTTTATACGCAGTTGTTACCGCAATACCCAATTGCCACTAAATCTAACCATTTAGTCAGCTTTGCACCAACATAAAACAATGCGTTCTTAATATTGCACCGGATGTGTGCATTCGTATCTGGCAAAAAATACTTACCCAGCGAAAAGAGAGAATATTTCGGCGCATTTCACCCCACGAATAAGCTGACCTTTTGATTAAATTTTTATTAAAATGCCATTTTTCTTCCTACACCCCACTAAAGATGGCAGGCGAATTGCTTTGTCATTTCGACCAGGCGGTCAGAAGCTGTATATGAAAAGAATAGAATTAAACAAAATTACCAAACGATATCCGGGGTGTGTTGCCAACGATCAGGTTAGCCTGACGGTAAATGCCGGAGAAACACATGCGCTGTTAGGCGAAAACGGTGCCGGTAAAAGTACCCTGATGAAAATCATTTACGGAGTGGTTGCTCCCGATGAAGGTCAGATGCACTGGCAGGGAGAAGCCGTTCGCATCAGCGGGCCATCCCATGCGCGGGATCTTGGTATTGGCATGGTGTTTCAGCACTTCTCTTTGTTTGAGACCCTGACGGTGGCGGAAAACATTGCGCTGAGTTTGCCAGCAGAAGAAGGAAAAGATCTGCTGGCGCTGAGTCAGCGTATCCGCGACGTGTCTCAACGTTACGGCATGACGCTGGACCCCGACCGATACGTCAACACCTTATCCATTGGTGAACAGCAGCGAGTAGAAATTGTTCGCTGCTTATTACAAGACGTCAAACTGCTGATTTTAGATGAGCCAACTTCGGTGTTAACACCACAGGAAGTGGATGTGTTGTTCCAGACCTTACGTCAGCTTGCTGAAGAAGGCTGCAGTATTTTATTTATTTCTCACAAACTTGATGAAGTGCGTGCTTTGTGTGACAACGCAACCATTTTACGCGGCGGTAAAGTCACCGGACACTGTGATCCACGGGTGACATCAACGGCAGAAATTGCGCGTTTAATGGTAGGTGATGACACACCATTAAGTGAGCATTACGAGCGCGCCGATGGTGGCGAAGTATTTCTGAATATTCGTCAACTGGATTTTAAATCGGATGATCCATTCGCCACCGCATTAAAAAATATCAATCTCAATGTAAAAGCCGGTGAAATTCTCGGAATTGCCGGTGTCGCTGGAAATGGTCAGGAAGAGTTACTCAATCTGATCAGTGGCGAGGAAACCTGCAATGCCGACAGCGTTTTGTTTGCCGGTAAAGCCGTGGGTAACAAAGGACCGGAAAAACGCCGCCTGGAAGGGTTGGGGTTCGTACCAGAGGAGCGTCTTGGGCGCGGTGCAGTGCCAGATATGTCATTAGAAGACAATGGCTTATTAACTGCCTATCAGGGCGACCTGACAAAAAATGGCTGGATTAATAAAAGCAAAGTCAGAGCGTTTGCTGAAAATATTATTAATAAATTTAATGTAAAAACGGCTGGAAGTCTGGCGCAAGCAAAATCCCTTTCTGGTGGTAATTTACAGAAATACATTATTGGCCGGGAAATGCTTCAGAATCCGAAATTACTGGTGTGCTCGCACCCAACCTGGGGAGTCGACATTGGTGCTGCTATTTTAATCCGCCATGCATTGATTGATTTACGTGATCAGGGCGCAGCCATTCTGGTGGTATCAGAAGATATTGATGAGCTGTACTCCATCAGTGATCGTATTTGCGCAATTTGTGACGGTCGTCTGTCACCTGTCGCTAAAACCGATGACGTCTCTATTAACCAATTAGGCTTGTGGATGGCCGGTGATTTTGATCATCAAAGTACCCCTTCCACCGCTTCATCCACCACAGAGCCGGATCAATCATTATGTTAACGCTGGAAAAACGTCCGTCCGACAGTCAGACAATGTCCTATTTGTCTCCGCTGCTGGCGATTATGCTCACGCTGTTAAGCGGCGCTTTGTTATTTACCGCCATGGGAAAAGACCCGCTGGCGTCTCTATATACTTTTTTTGTATCGCCGTTAAGTGACCTGTATGGCTGGACCGAACTGGGAACCAAGGCCGGGCCACTATTACTCTGTGCAATGGGTCTGATGCTGTGCTTTAAAGCAAAGATCTGGAATATTGGTGCTGAAGGTCAGTTTATTTTAGGCGGCCTGGGCGGTGGTTATATTGCGCTGGAGCTGCTGGAAGCTGAAGGTTTCTGGGTGTTACCCACCGTACTGTTCTTTGGCGCTGTGTGTGGCATGGCATGGGCAGGATTGGCAGCGCTATTAAAGACCAAATTCAACGCCAATGAAATTCTGACCACCATCATGCTGAACTACATCGCTTTAAATTGGCTGTTGTATGGCGTGCACGGACCCTTAAAAGATCCGCAAGGTTTTAACTTCCCTGAGTCGGCCATTTTTTCAGAAGCCGCCACTCTGCCGGTGTTGTTCGACGATTATCGCCTGAATATCAGCATTTTCTTTGCACTGTTTGCGATGGCTGCGATATGGACGCTGATGTCACGCAGCATGGTGGGCTTTCAGATTGCAGTGCTGGGGGAAGACAAATCGGCCGCTGCATTTGCAGGTTTTAAAGCCAATCGCCTGACCTGGCTGGCACTGTTGGCCTGTGGTGCCCTGGCGGGTCTGGCCGGTGTCAGCGAAGTCACCGGTACCGTTGGCCAGTTAACACCGTATATCTCACCTGGATATGGCTATGCCGCCATTATTGTTGCCTTTCTGGGGCGTATGCATCCGCTGGGCATCTTATTCGCCAGTATGCTGTTGGCTCTAACCTATATGGGCGGTGAAATGGCGCAAATGGATTTAGGTCTGCCGAAATCGTTAACCGGTTTATTCCAGGGCATGCTGCTGTTTTATTTATTAGCCTGCGATCTGCTGATCAGCTATCGCATCGTCAAAACCAAAAAAACATCAACCAGTCATTCAGTTGCTGCGGGCTAAACGAGGGTAACAAACATTATGGATCTCGATCTGATCGTAAATATTTTATTTGCCACCATTCGTACCGGCACACCGCTAATTCTGATTGCGTTGGGTGAAATGGTTGCCGAAAAATCCGGGGTATTGAACCTGGGTCAGGAAGGCATGGTGCTGATGGGGGCTGTGTGCGGGTTTATGGCAGCCGTTGTTACCGGTAATGCCGGCTTGGGCGTTGTTGCTGCCATCATTGCCGGCATGCTGGTATCGCTGCTATTCGGCTTTCTCGCCATTTCCCTGGTAACCAACCAGGTGGCCACCGGCTTGGCTCTGACCATTTTTGGTATCGGTTTAAGTGCCTTTTTAGGTGCTGGTTATGTTGGTATGGCTATCGAAGGTATTACTCCGTGGGAAATTCCCCTGTTAAGTGAGCTACCCATTGTTGGCAAAATCTTATTCAGTCAGGACCCTCTGGTGTATTTGTCATGGATTTTATTTGGTCTGATTTTCTGGTGCTTCCGCAGTACTCGCGTTGGTCTGACTGTTCGCGCGGTGGGTGAAAATCCGGAAGCGGCTAACGCCATCGGAATTCCGGTAATGAAGGTTCGCTACGGTGCGGTGTTGTTTGGTGGCGCAATGGCCGGACTTGCCGGAGGGTATTTATCATTGGCTTATACACCGATGTGGAATGAAGGCATGTCAGCCGGTCGTGGCTGGATTGCACTGGCTCTGGTGGTATTCGCCAGCTGGAAAGCCGAACGTATTTTATTGGGTGCCTATTTATTTGGTGCCGCCAGCATTATGCACCTGGTTTTACAGGGGTTGGGCTTTGAAGCCTCACCAAACCTGTTGGCCATGTTGCCATACGTTGCCACGATCGCTGTGCTTGTGGTGATTGCCAATGATTCGATTAAAGCCAAGCTGAGTACACCTTTAGCGCTGGGTCAGCCGTATCGGCCTCAGATGTAATCAGCGGTAAACAAGAAATTAATAACTGTAATACTATCAGAGAGAAGGAGACCGTCATGGCTCGCAATAAAATCGCAATGCTGCTTTCGGCAGCAACAGTGGCACTGGGTGCCAGCTTCGCTAACGCTGAAGATCCGCTGAAAATCGGCTTCGTATACGTTGGTCCAACCGGCGATGCCGGCTGGACTTACGCACACGACGAAGCACGTAAGCACATGGAAGCTCAGCTGGGTGATAAAGTTGAAACCAGTTACGTTGAAAGTGTTGCTGAAGGCCCGGATGCTGAACGTGTTATTCGTCGTCTGGCGAAAGATCACGGTCTGATTTTCACCACCTCGTTTGGCTACATGAACCCAACTCTGAAAGTCGCCAAGCGTTTCCCAAAAGTGAAATTCGAGCACGCGACTGGCTACAAACAGTCAAAAAATATGGGAACCTACTTTGCACGTGCTTACCAGGGTCGTTACCTGACCGGTATGGTTGCTGGCAAAATGACCAAGTCTAACGTATTGGGTTACGTGGCTTCTTTCCCGATTCCGGAAGTTATTCGTGGCATCAACGCTTTCACCAAAGGTGCGAAAGAAGTTAATCCAAACGTAACGGTTAAAGTGGTATGGGCAAGTACCTGGTATGACCCGGCCAAAGAGCGTGAAGCGGCAGAAACGCTGATGCTGCAAGGTGCTGATATCCTGACCCAACACACCGATTCTGCTGCGGTTATTCAGGCTGCAGAATCAAAAGGTAAATACGCGATTGGTTACCACTCTGACATGAGTGCGTATGGTGCCAAAGCACACCTGACGGCGGCCGTTCATAACTGGAGCGATCTGTATGTAGCAAAAGCCAAGTCTGTAATTGATGGCACATGGAAATCCGAAGACCTGTGGCCGGGTATCGCAGAAGGGGCAACAGACTTAGCACCGTTCAACGATGCAGTTCCTGCTGACGTGAAAGCAATGGTTGAAGCGAAAAAAGCCGATATCAAAGCTGGCAAAGTACGTGTGTTCGACGGTCCGGTAACCGCGCAGGACGGTACTGTAAAAGCCACAGCGGATCAGTCTCTGTCTGACGGCGACCTGAAAGGTATGAACTGGTACATCGATGGTGTTGAAGGCAAGTTACCTCAGTCTTAAGCACCCGTGTTTGCAATTGTTAAATTTGAAAACGGTCTGGCCGCGGTAACCCGCGACCAGGCAAAAAAACCTGGAGATAAAAATCATGAAAAAACAATTATTAACTGCAGCTATGATCGCGGCGGCTTCAACTGGCGTTTCTGCTGAGCAATACTGGGCAGACAACAGCGTGTCGGCACTGTACGGCAGCGATTACAAACTGTCCGGCCCAAATGAAGACAACAAACTGACCACCATGACCCTGGAGCACGTATCCGGTCATAGCTGGGGTGGTTTGTTCTTCTTCGTTGACCGTCATGTAGGCGAAAGTGGCCCTAGCACTGCGCAATTTAAAGAAACGTATGGTGAGTTCTCTCCTAAGTTCACCCTGCAATCTTTTGAAGGTGGCTTTGTTAAAAACATTAACGCCGCATTCACTTATGAGTTTGGCTCCACCAGCTCAGGCTTCTCTCAGGATAACTACCTGTACGGTATTGGCGCCGACCTGAACATTCCAGGCATGAACTTCGCCAGCGCTACGGTTTATTACGCCAACAACGAAACATCTGAAGATGATTACCAGCTGACTCTGACCTACGGCTGGTCCGCGGGTGAGTTAAATATCGATGGTTATATCGATTACTCAACAGGTGAAGCAGACAACCAAACGTCCAACTTCCACTTCAACCCGCAAATCACCTATAACCTGGGTCCGGCTTTGGGTATAGGCAACAAAGTGAAATTGGGTATTGAGTACAGCTACTGGAACAACAAGTTCGGCAACGGTGGTGATATCGACCAAAATGCCATCAGCGCTCTGTTAAAAGTACATCTGTAATCGCTGGTTGAGTGATGCAAATATGTAACAAAGGGGCGCATTCAGCGCCCCTTTTTTGTCTCCCTATATAGAGGGTGTGTTAAACTGCCGTCACCTTTGTGTCTGCCACTACGCCTCAGGGCGGGAAACAGGAATGACTAAACAGAAGTACAAGCCGGGTAAAATCCGCGAACGTAACAATGAGAATATCCTTGCTGCAGCCGAACAGGAGTTCGTACTGCACGGTTTTAAAGGCACCAGCATGCAGTCGATTGCTGACCGCGCTGGAGTCCCTAAAGCAAACATCCACTATTACTTCAAAAACAAAGCGAACCTCTACCGGGCACTGCTGGAAAACATCATGCAGGTCTGGAATGAAGTGCTAGCCGATATTACCCCCGACAGCGACCCTGCCGACGTATTGAGCCGCTTTATCCGCTCCAAAGTTCAGCTTTCGTATACCCATCCCAACGCGTCTAAAATCTTCGCGATGGAAATTATCCAGGGCGCTCCTCATCTTCGTGACCATCTGAGTCAGAATATGCGTACTTGGGTTAAAGAGCGCTCAGCGGTTATCCAAAGCTGGATTGATCAGGGCAAAATCCGGGCGATTGATCCTACGCATCTGATTTTTATGATCTGGGCGACAACGCAGCACTACGCTGATTTCGAAACTCAGGTGCTGGAAGTATTGAATAAACGCCAATACGAACCGGATGATATTGATCAAATTACTGACTTTCTGATTGATATGATTTTTACCCGTCTCGGTTTGACCAAACCGGAAATTCAGCCGTTCCAGCCGGAAGAGCACGAAGCGGAAACGGAAGTTATCGCTGAATAACCACAATGACTTGTATCTCTGTGGCCACAGGGTTACTCTGTGGCTTCATCTGTTTCTGAATTTCTGTTTTTTATTATGCGAACTCTGGTGCGTACATCATCCTCACTGACACTTAGCCTAAAGCTATGGTGGAAGTGTCTGTGTGCAGCCCGGTTTAATCAATAATAACGAACTCATACTGGCTGCGAATTTACGTAGCCAGCTATTGCAAATTCGCAGCCATTTTTAACTCCCAGGGAAAAGGAGAAAATAATGGCCAGTGCACCACCAACCAACAACTATCCTGAAAATACGGTTTATTCTGAAAATAATGCCCAGCGTAATGGTCTTATTATCGCTGTAATGGCTGCATTGTTATTTTCCACCAAGCCGATTCTTATTAAATACCTGTATCAACTGGGTATTGAACCATTACCACTGATGACGATTCGTATGCTAATGGCGCTACCAATCTATTTGATTGTGGGCGCCTACGCCTGGAAGAGACTGCCACAGAAGCCCGATAATTTGCAGCTGTTCAAAGCGGCGATGATTGGTTTACTCGGTTATTACCTGGCGACGTATCTTGACTTACAAGGGCTGCAATACATCAGCGCTCAGTTTGAACGGGTCATTTTGTATGCATATCCATCCTTTGTGGTCATTCTCGGCGCCCTGCTTTTTCAACAGAAATTTAAAGCGACGTTAATTTTCCCCTTGTTGCTGACTTACGGTGGCTTAATACTCATGTATGCCAGTGACATATCAATTTCCGGCCTGTCAGCCGACACGCATCTAAAAGGCGTGTTATTAATTCTGGCCAGTGCTGTATCGTTCGCCTTTTATATTTTGTTCAGTAAAGAAAGTATCGGTGTACTGGGTAGTTTATTATTCACCAGCATTGCGATGACTTCTGCATCACTGGCAATCAGTATCCACCAGGTGATCGTAAATGGTGTGCAGTTACAAAACTACAGTGGTGAGGTGTGGTTTTATCTCGCCGTGCTATCGATGTTTGCCACAGTATTACCGTCGTTTATGACCAGTGAAGCCATCAAACGTATTGGCCCGCAAAAGGCCAGTATGACAGGAACATTAGGGCCAGTGGCCACCAGCATTATGGCGATTATTTTCTTGGGAGAAACCCTGAGTTTTAGTGGCCTGGTTGGAATGCTATTGGTAATTATTGGTATCCGAAAACTAAGCTGATAAAAAAATACCGGCGTTAAACGCCGGTATTTTTTGCAGCACTCATTGCGTCAGACACCTGCTGACTCAAGCAGATAATGCTCGTATTGCTTTCGCAGGGGAACTTTATGTAACTTACCGGTTGCAGTGTGCGGGAGTTCATCTACGAAAACGACAGCATCCGGCGTCCACCACTTAACAATCTTATCTTCCAGATAATCCAGTACGCCCTGTTCATCAATTGATGAGCCTTCATTGCGGATCACCAGCAGAATCGGACGTTCATCCCATTTATCGTGACGTACACCAATAACACAACACTCGGCCAGTTCCGGATGACCGACTGCAACATTCTCCAGATCGATCGAACTGATCCATTCACCACCGGATTTAATAACATCCTTCGACCTGTCCACAATCGTCAGATAGTTTTTATCGTCGATGGTGGCAACATCGCCGGTATCAAACCAGCCATCAATAAAGCTGTCGGCGGCTTCATTTTTATAATAACCGTTAATGATCCATGGACCACGGACCATTAAGCGACCATAGGCAACACCATCTCGTGGCAGTTCATTATTGCTGTCGTCAACAATCTTCATCTCGACACCAAAAACCGGACGACCTTGCTTAGCCTGCAGCTGGTAGCGTTCTTCCAGCGGCATATTATCCATGTGCTTATTGCGTGAGTTCAGTGTACCAATCGGGCTCATTTCAGTCATACCCCAGGCATGAATCAGGAAAGCATCGTGCTTCTCCTGAAATGCGCGAATCATTGAGACCGGCGCTGCCGAACCACCAACAATCACATTTTTTACCGAATCGAGCGTCTTGCCGATACTGTCCATATGATTCAATAGCATCAACCAGACCGTTGGTACACCCAGTAATAAATCTGGCTGCTCAGATTCGATTAATTGCCATAACGATGCGCCATCCATACCCTGACCAGGGAACACCTGCTTAGCGCCGGTAATGGCTGCGGAGTAAGGCGTCCCCCAGGCGTTAACGTGGAACATGGGCACCACCGGCAAAAAACAGGAAGTCGATGCCAGACCCATGACCTCTTTCCCAATCGACGACAGGGCGTGAATGACAGTGGAACGGTGACTATAAACCACGCCTTTCGGGTTACCCGTGGTACCGGATGTATAGCACATTGAGCAGGCACTGCGCTCGTCAAACTCAGGCCATTGATACTGATCCGACTCGCCTGCAATCAGTGTTTCGTAACAATGTGCATTGTTCAGACGCGTGGTGGGCATATGACTTTCGTCACACATCACGATAAAACCCTCAACGCCAGTGATCTGGTCTTTAATGGCTTCCAGCACTGGTACAAAGGTCAGATCAACAAAGATCCAACGATCTTCCGCGTGATTAATAATATAAACCAGTTGCTCTGCAAACAGTCGAGGGTTAATTGTATGCAGCACCGCGCCGGTGCCGGAAATGCCATAATAAAGTTCATAGTGACGGTAATTATTCCAGGCCAGCGTCGCGATCCGGTCGCCCTGATTTATGCCCAAACGGCCAAGCAGGTTGGCGATTTTCCTGGCCCGTTTAGCCGCATCACCCATGGTGTAACGATGAATATCACCTTCACAACGACGACTCACGATTTCGCTGCAGCCGTGGGTACTTTCTGCATGTTCCAGCAAGCTGGAAACCAGCAAAGGACGATCCATAATCTGGCCTAACATAAGATTCTCCTGTCCAACGTTCTTATCTTTATTTTTATCAGGATTTCTACATTAAAAGCCCACACACAAAAAAACAAGCGAGTGCTTGTGTTTTACCGGTACCGCAGGTGTGACAATGCTCGGGCAGAGCCGTCAGGATTATGGAATCAGGTCTGGGGTTTATTCGCCGAATCCACACGATCCAATGCGCCGATATCCAGAACCGGAGCGGCATCGATATGCTGCGCGTCCATCATATAAGCCACGCGTTCCAGTGATGAGAGGATCATAGTTTGCTCCCAATCGTGCAAATCCTGATACTGGCGAATGAAATCATCCTGCAATGGTTTAGGCGCTGCCACCAGTGTGCCAAACGCCTTATCAGTCAGATACACGTGCACTTTACGCTTATCGGTTTTGCTGCGCTCACGGTAGACGTACTCACCACGTTCAAGACGATCGACAATAGTGGTTACAGTCGCCTGCGACAACGACACCTGACGCGCGACTTCACCCACCGTCAGATCGCTGTTATCGCGCAGAGTTTGCAGTACCAGTAGCTGCGGAGAGGTAAGACCAGAGGTTTTACTCAGCTTTTTCGAGTGCAAATCGGTCGCACGAATAATACGGCGTAACGCAACCAATACCTGATCGTATCTTTCCATTCAAATTCCCGGATGTCAGTGAATGCTGTAAAAAGCAGATAATAAACGATTGGCCAGGGATAAAACAAAAATCCCCGCTATTGCGGGGATTTTTATCACTTCTTTATAAAGAAGAATCTGTCTTAGAAGTCCTGACGCAGAGAGATCAGGAAGATCTGTGCATCACCTTCGGTCTTCTTACCAGCGCCATCTTTCGAGCTCAGAGATGCTTGTTCGAACTCAAAGCGAATCTGATTGCTGTCAGACAGCGTGTAAGTCAGTTGAGCGAATACATTTGCATCCATTTGACGCTGGGTGTCCGCATCATCGGAACCGGCACCAAAACCAGCGTGCAGATTTACATTTTCGCTCAGCTGGTAGTCACCACCCAGTACCCACATATCACGACCACTATCGCCTTTAGTGTCACGGTCAGCGATGTAGTAGTTGAAACCTACGTTAGCGACATCAGAAACATCATAACGAGCACCAACGCTGGCTACAGAAGGAGCAGCAACATCGATGTTTGCATCTTTAGCGGCATCTGATTCGCTAACTACAGAAGTTTGATAAGCCGCAGTCAAAGCCAGTTTATCAACATTGGCTTCAACACCAACCGTTACACCCGTGATACCGGAGTCATTACTTTGAACCTGATCATCTTCATCAACAGAATCATCAACCACTCGGCCATCTTCAGCAATATGAGCAGCAATGGTTGCAGTGAATGCATCACCGCTGAACGCACCACCACCGAACGTATAGGCCAGTGTACTGTCGGTACGGAAAGTCTGCGCCATCGATCCCGGCATAACTTCGGTTACATAGTAGTAAGCGCCATAACCGTGTACTTCGCTGTACTGCGCGTTTAAGCCACCGTACATCAACAAATAGTTGTCCTGGGTACCAGCGGTCAGAGTGTGCTGTCCGTTAGAAATGCTTAACCAGCCGTAACGAACGAATGGGTTGGCATTGCCGTCCAGGATACGCGTGCCCAATTCATATTGGTAAGCGGTGGTCAGACCATTCGGTAATGTTGCTTCGCCTTTAACACCCAGACGCGAGTTGTTACCGTCGCTCAGGCTGAAGCCCTTGTCATCTGAATTTCCTGTAGGAGATTCCATCCCCGCAAAAATGTCACTACCACCAACACCATCTGAGTCAGAATAATACTCCAGACCCAAATCAACACGGCCATACAGATCAACTGTTGGTTCCGCGTAAACACTGCTTGCGAACACAGCGGATGATACGGCAATCGCTAATGTACTTTTCTTTAACATGGTCTTCCTCCGGTTAAATATCAGGCGTTTCAACACCTTTTCTAATATCAATCGTTGATGAGCATCTAACCCAGTAGCGAGTGATATAATTCCCTATCGCCTATATATCCGACGATTTTATGATTTTCTTCGATAAATACAGAGTGATCTG
This sequence comes from Saccharospirillaceae bacterium, assembly GCA_022448365.1. Taxonomy (NCBI): domain Bacteria; kingdom Pseudomonadati; phylum Pseudomonadota; class Gammaproteobacteria; order Oceanospirillales; family Saccharospirillaceae; species Saccharospirillaceae bacterium. Next base: position 1,599,793 of record JAKVCS010000003.1, read on the forward strand.
TATCGTAACGAATTTCCAACACATCCCGCATTGGAGTATTAACATCTACTATAGTGCCAGCATTTTTCAGCGACGCAATCTCTTGTTCAGCCGTCCAGCGTTGCAGTGCCAAATGCTGGTCTCGGTAAATGGTCGCCTGCTTATCGCCACTTAACCAATAATCATGTCGCTTACTCAAGCGAAAACCCTTGTCACACTGCTCCAGTTCCGACAAAGGCTTCATCAGGTCTCTTGCTAACAAAACGTTCATTGGATTGGTATGAGCAACAAAATCTCTTACATAATCATTAGCTGGATTCATCACAATATCCTGCGGGTTGCTGTGCTGTACGATCTCACCATCCTTCATGATCGCAATATGATTGCCTATTTTCAGCGCCTCATCGAGATCATGAGATACAAACAAAATGGTCTTATTTAGCTTAGCCTGTAACTGTAATAATTCATCCTGTAGCTGGCTGCGAATTAATGGATCCAATGCAGAGAAAGGTTCGTCCATGAGCAAAATGTCCGATTCGGTCGCCAGTGCCCGGGCCAGACCAACACGTTGCTGCATGCCACCCGATAATTGTCCGGGCTTATGATCAGCCCATTCAGATAAACCGACAATTTCAAGCTGGTCCTTAACACGCGACTGCACTTCCTGCTTACTTAAACCCTGAATTTCAAGCGGCATAGCAACATTTTCAGCCACGCTCAACCAGGGCATCAACGCGAACTTCTGAAATACCATCGAGATCGTTTTCATCCGCAACTCACGCTGAGTGTCAGCATCAGCCACCGCGAAGTTCACCATCTGTCCCTGGTATTCGATATTCACTTCGCCACGAGAGATCGGGTTCAAGCCATTAACGCAGCGTAATAGACTGGATTTACCAGAGCCGGATAACCCCATCAGTACACAGATTTCTCCACGCTCTACTTTTAAGGAGGCATTATTGACACCCAGAACCTGTCCCGTTTTATCCAGAATCTGCTCGCGATCACCGCCCCCATCTAATAGTGCAAGCGCAGCGTCTGGCTGGTCACCAAAGACCACATCCAGATTTTTAATCTCAATCATGGAGCCACCTGCTCTTTCTGCTTGAACAGCCGATCTAACAAAATTGCCAGCAGTACAATCGATAGACCGGCTTCAAAACCACTGGCGATGTCCACGGTATTGAGCGCGCGAACAACCGGCTTACCCAAACCATCGGCGCCAACCAAGGCAGCGATCACAACCATCGACAGCGACAACATAATACATTGAGTAATACCTGCAGCGATGCTGCTGGCTGCGGCAGGTAACTCGATACGGAAAAGCAACTGAGCTTTGGTGGCTCCAAACGATTGGCCAGCTTCAATGAGTTCCTTGGGCACTTCGGAGATACCCAGGTACGTCAGACGAATCGGGGCTGCAATAGCAAAGATGATGGTGGAAATCAGCCCCGGAACAACACCCAGACCAAACAGAGTCAGGGTTGGAATCAGATAAACAAAAGTTGGTACCGTTTGCATCAGATCCAACACAGGTCGAAGTGCACTGAATAGCCAGGGATGATGTGCGGCATAAATACCAATGGGTAATCCGAGTAACATACAAAATACGGTGGCATACAAAACCAGAGATAGCGTCTCCATGGTTTCCTGCCAATATCCCAGATTCCAGATCAACAACAAGGAAACTACCGCAAAAATCACCAACGGTATTGAACGGTGCAGCCAAAATGCGGTTGCGGCAATCAAGGTGATGAACGCAGCCGGGTGAAGCCACAGTAACCCGGATGTCAGCAGATCAATCAACCATTCCAGCGAATCGGAAACCACATCAAAAAAACCAGAGGCGTTGTCCACCAGCCAGTCAAAAAATACTTCGGTATAATCCCCAAGAGGGATTTTATAATCTTCCACTCACACGCCCGTTATGATTGAACCAGTCCATCTGTTGTATTTTGTTTTGCCGGAAATACACCCGGCAAAACAAAATGAATGAATGTGCCGTTAATGTATCGGCACAATTGCTTTGAATGCTGACGATCAGTCAGTCAGAGCAACAGCAGATTTCAGGGCATCTGCACCGTCTTTGGTTTTAACGCCTTCCAACCAGCGATTCAGTGTTTCCGGATTTTGTTTGATCCAGGCTTTGGCTGCGGCTTCCGGCTTTTTACCTTCATCCAGAATAGCTGCCATGATTTCGTTTTCAGCCTGCAGTGTGAAAGTCAGATTTTTCAGGAACTGGCCGACATTCGGACACTCGCTGGCGTAGCTTTTGCGAACGTTAGTCGCAACAACAGCGCCACCCAGATTAGGACCAAAGAAGTCGTCACCACCTTCAAGATACGCCAGTTCGAAATTTGCATTCATCGGATGTGGCTCCCAACCCAAGAAAACAATCCACTTATCACGACGAGTCTTACGCTTAACCTGCGACAACATACCGGCTTCACTGGACTCAACCACTTCAAAACCTTTCAGGCCGAAAGCATTCTGATCGATCATATCCTGAATCAGGCGGTTACCATCATTGCCCGGCTCAATACCATAAATTTTGTTATCAAATTTATCAGCATTTTTGGCGATATCGGCGAAGCTTTTAACCCCCGCGTCATACACGTACTTAGGCACAGCCAGTGTGTACTTAGCACCTTCCAGGTTGGTGACCAGGGTTTCAACTGTGCCACGTTCGCGGTAAGGCTTAATATCCGCTTCCATGGTTGGCATCCAGTTACCAAGGAAAACGTCGATGTCTTTATTCTCCAGCGACTTATACGTTACTGGCACCGACAACATCTGAGTTTTTGTGTTGTAACCAATGCTTTCCAGCACAACAGACGCCACTGCCGTCGTTGCAGTAATGTCGGTCCAACCCACATCAGAAAAGCGTACCGTGTCGCATTGACCCGCCTGACCTGCCATTGGCAAAGCCAACAGCGCAGAACACATCAAATGTTTAAGTTTCATACCTTCTTCTCCCTAATTTTTAATGTTGTATCGTTGTTATTGTGAAATCATCAAACCTGACGCTGTGGAGTACCTGAGCGCTGTCGGGTTTGCCATTCCGCATCCATTCCAATTTCTGAAGAACTGGCTGGAAGCACAGAATAATCCGGGTCATGAGCCGCCTTAATCAGATCGGCCGCACGCTCCGCAGTCATAATGGTCGGTGAATTCAGATTGCCGTTGGGGATCGTCGGAAAAATCGACGAATCAACCACTCTCAAACCGGCAATACCATGTACCTGTGTTTCTGAGTTCACCACCGCTAACTCGTCTTCTCCCATTCGGCAGGAACAGGATGGGTGATACGCACTTTCGACATTAGCGCGCACAAATGCATCAATCTGCTCATCAGTTTGTATCTGCTCGCCGGGCTGAATTTCACTATCGCGATATTCATCAAAAGCCGCCTGACCAATAATTTCCCGAGTGCGCCTGACGCAATCACGGAAGCCTTCAATATCATCTTCGTGTTGCAGATAGTTAAACAGAATTTCCGGGGAGTCTTCCGGATTGGCAGAGCGGATATGAACGTGACCGCGGCTCTTGGGTTTGTTGTGGCCAATGTGTACCTGGAAGCCATGGCCATCAAAAGCGGCCTGACCGTCATAACGCATCGCAGCAGGCAAAAAGTGGTATTGCAGATCAGGCCATTCGACACCGGCTTTTGAACGAATAAACCCACAGGATTCGAAATGATTGGTTGCTCCCAGACCCGTCTTGGTGAAAAACCAGCGTGAGCCAATTAGAAACTTACTCCACAAATCGAGCTTGCCATTCAAAGTCACCGGTTGCTTGCACTTAAACTGAAAATAAAATTCCAGATGATCCTGTAAATTTTGACCAACCCCTGGCAACTCGTGTTGTACCTCAACCCCGGCATTCCGCAGCACCTCGGCATTTCCGATGCCTGACAACTGCAGAATATGAGGCGAACCAATAGAGCCAGCGCTGAGAATCACTTCTTTTTCTGCCCGAACCTGATGCAGAGTGTTCTTACGCCTATATTCAACACCCACGGCTTTCAACCCACTTGTGGATCGTTCCAGGATGACTTTATGTACCTGAGCGTGAGTAACGACGGTCAGGTTATTGCGCTTCATCGCAGGGCGCAGATAAGCATTGGCTGTTGACCAGCGCACACCGTTTTTAACCGTCATGTGCATAGCGCCAAACCCTTCCTGCTGTTTGGCGTTATAGTCTTCAGTAAAGTCATAACCGGCCTGTTGTCCCGCCTCAATAAAGGCTTTGTACAGCGGGTTTTTCATCTGATTACCGTTGTTAACCGACAACGGTCCATCTGTATCACGATATGCATTTTTGCCAAAAGCCCAGTCATCGGCTTTTTTAAAATAAGGCAAACAATGCGCGTAATCCCAGTCTTTAGCACCGTGCTGTTGCCATTCATCGAAATCACGAGCATGACCACGAACGTACACCATGCCATTAATCGATGATGAACCACCCAATACTTTACCTCGTGGGCAATGCATGACGCGCTGATCCAGGTAAGGTTCTTCAACGGTGTGATATTGCCAGGCGTATTTTTCCGTGTTCATCGGAATCGATAACGCCGTGGGCATCTGAATAAAGATACTTTTATCGCTTCCACCGGTCTCAATCAGCAACACTGAATGTTGTGGATTTTCAGACAGCCGATTGGCCAATACACAGCCTGCAGAGCCCGCACCCACAATAATAAAATCGTACTTTTGCATGCAGTCTCCTCCTTAAAACGGGCTTTCCAGTGGATTCATACCAACATAAACGGCTTTGAGCTGAGTGTAATGATTCAAGGTTGCTAAACCGTTTTCACGTCCAATACCCGATTGTTTATAGCCACCGACCGGCATTTCTGCCGGTGAGGCGCCATAAGCATTAATCCAGCAGATACCAGCCTCTAACTGATGAATTACCCGATGGGCGCGCCGAATATCATTACTGAAGACCCCTGCAGCCAGGCCATAGTGGGTATCGTTGGCCCGCCGAACCACTTCTTCTTCCGATTCAAATTCCAACACAGACATAACCGGACCGAAAATTTCTTCGTTAACAATGGTCATATCATCGGTGCAGTCGATAAATACGGTTGGCTCAACAAAAAAACCATTGGGGGCAGAGGCAGGCTTAAGAGCGTTCCCGCCACACAACAGTGTCGCCCCTTCAGATTTACCTTTATCAATATAATCGAGTACTAATTGATAGTGTTTGGCAGAGATCAGCGCACCCAGGTTCACCTCAGGATCAAGCGGATCGCCAGCCAGGATATTGCTTTCAGTGCGCTGTTTCAGCTTTTCCAGAAACGCATCTTTGATACCGGATTGCAGAAATACCCGTGTGCCGTTGGTGCAGATTTCGCCCTGGGTGTAGAAATTCCCAAGCATCGCAGCACTGACTGCCTCGTCGATATCGGCATCGTTAAAAACGATCAATGGTGACTTACCGCCCAACTCCATGGTTACTTCCTTCAGCGTACTGGCAGCTGCCGCCATCACACGCTTACCCGTTCCGACTTCGCCCGTGAAAGAGACTTTTTCGATATCAGGGCTATGGGTTAACCACTCCCCGACTTCCCGCGCGCCCTGTACGACGTTAAATACCCCGGCCGGCACACCCGCCTCAACAAAGATTTCCGCCAGCTTGGCAGCCCCCATCGGTGTCTCTTCCGATGGTTTAAAAATCATGGTGTTGCCACACGCCAGTGCCGGGGCCGATTTCCAACAGGCGATCTGCAGTGGATAATTCCAGGCACCAATACCCGCACAGATACCCAAAGGCTCACGACGGGTGTAATAGAAATCACCACCCAAATCTTGTTGATTCCCCTCTATTGAAGGCGCCAGACCGGCAAAAAATTCGATTGAATCGGCACCGGTCAACACGTCAACAACACTCGCCTCCTGCCAGGGTTTGCCGGTATCTAACACTTCCAGTTTGGCCAGTTCATCGTTACGTTCACGCAATAATGCAACGGCTTTATTCAGAATACGGCTACGTTCCATCCCTGCCATTTTCGACCATTCGGCAAAACCTTGTTTCGCACTGGCGATCGCCTGTTGCTGAATGTAGTCGTCAGCAATTTCTACCTGGTAAATAATCTCGGACGTCGCCGGGTTTACCACATCAAATGTTTCGCCACTCTGGTTACTCAGGTACTGGCCATGGATAAAGTTCTTCAGTGTCATTCAGTGGTTTCCTGATCATGCTGAGCAATCAGCTGATCAATAAAAGATTTACAATAACGCTCTGCATCGACGAAAGAGTGTTCCGGTTTCGGGTCCAGGGTGCTGCGCAACCAGAATCCATCGATCATTGCAGCAGACATTTCGGCGGCTTCGACGGCTGCAGTTTTGTCGGCAATCAGACGTCGGAAAGAGTGCAATAAATTACTGCGCAAACGACGGCTGTTAACCTGCTGCAAACGGGATAGTTCAGGAGAGTGAGCGGCTTCGGCCCAGAAGCACAACCAGGTAGAGGCTGCGGAAGAAGACTGCTGGAAACTGGCAAAATTCGTTTCCACTATTTTATACAACCGGCTTTTCGCCTGTTGCTGCGGACAATCCATTGATTCAATGCGATCAATGTTTTCCAACAACCCCTGCTGTAATTGCTCCAGCAGGTGTCGGACGGCAGACTCAATAAGAACCTGCTTACTACCAAAATGGTGATTGATCAGGCCCACAGAAATATTGGCGATACCGCTGATGGTTTTTATCGTCGTTCCCGACAATCCATACAGCTCTATCGATTTTAGTGTGGCCTTGATCAGTTCATCACGCCTTTGGCTCTGAGGTTTAGTACGACTCATAGGCTTGATTGAATATTCATTTAAATTCAAGACTAAACAATTGAACTCTAAATATCAACACAGCCGTCAGTTAGTTCAGGAATAGCCCGCCAAAGGTGGCCATCTGAATAAGTGTCTGTAAAAAACGATTAGAGGTCTAACGAGTTGTATAAAAAGACGGGGATCGCACCCAGTTCAGGGCGCGATGAACAACAAGGTCTGTGCTTAGCCTAGCTTAGCGATCGATGCCGTAGTCGAAACCTTTAATACGTAACCCTTTGCTGATGTAGTCGTTAACGTGAACACCAAAACTACCGCTGCGGAAAACGCCAGCCGGTTTATAAAACTCACCCTGGGCGTCCTGAGGTGCGTTAGCAAGGTTGATGATCCGCTCCGGCTGAGGTTCTTTGTCTGGCCCCAACACCATGATGGCTTTGGGTTTCAGTGAATAGCCAGCGTCGGCCGACAAAATAATGCCGACCTCGCCGTTGGACATTTCGATCAGATATCCAGGCGGGTAAAGCCCAATCATAGCAATGAATTTACGGGCAATTTCCTCATCGAACTGGGTACCGATGTTGCGATGAATAATTTTCAGTGAATCTATCGACGACATGCCTTTCTTATAGCAGCGATCACTGGTCATCGCATCATACGCATCAGCGACCGTCACGATCCGGGTAAACATGGATAATTTGGTTGAATCCACACCGCGCGGATAACCTTTGCCATCCAGCCGTTCATGATGGCTGTATGCCACATCAACCGCTCCCGGATAAATATCCGAGCGCCCCATCAGTAACTGCCGGGCGTAAACAGTATGCCGTGCCATCTCCTCGAACTCTTCAGGATCGAGACTGGCGGGTTTATTGAGAATCTCTGGCGGTACTTTCATCTTGCCGATGTCGTGCATCAAACCGCAGATGCCGAGATTTTCCAGCTCGTAAGGCGCAAGATCCATTTCTCTGCCCAACGCAATGGATAACAGACAAACATTGACTGAATGCTCAGCGGTATATTCATCCTGATGTTTTAAACGAGTCAGCCAAAGAATGGCATTAGGATTATGAAGGACACGATCGACACAATCTTTTACGGCTATTTTGGCACCATCCATACTCATCGCCTGGCCAAGGTAGGCGGTGTTTAGCAGGTATTTAATCTGTTGTTTGGTTGCTTCATAAGTCCGGCTTGCCTGGGCCAGTTGTTGAGCAACATCCTGCTTTTCAACGTATTGAGTGGTTAACCGTCGCTCGCCTGGCTTATGGCCTTCGTAGCCAATCCATTCCTCCTCAAGCACATCGACATATACAAATTCACAGACATCCTGAACCATCCTGATGTCTTCAGCGGTTTGTAAAACAAACCCCTGAAACAAAAAGGGAGACTCAATCCATGGCCGGTCCAGCTCAATGATGTGCATCCCTATCGTTAATTCCGACACATCCAGGCGCTTGCGCGTGTGTCTTTTATTGATCTGAAATTTGCGACCATTACGCGTGGTTGTAATGGAACCTATCAAACTAATACCTTTAAAGTTGTGGTTATTATTATCTGTTTATTGGCTTAAAGGAAGCGAATACATGTCAATGCAGCTGCTGCTGCCGTTTTGTTTAAACTGCAACCGTCTGGATATCTCCACCGGTATCTCATCGGCTAAATGCGTCACATAAAGCAAGGTAATGTTTTGCTGTTTTGCCAGCTTGCGGATAAACGCCAATACCAGCTGACGACTTGGATCATCCAACCCCAGGCAAGGTTCATCCAGAATCAATAACGGCGGTTGCTTAATCAGCGCCCGGGCGATCAACACCAGCCGCTGCTCACCGTACGACAAGTGTTGCAAACTTTGGTTCGCTTTATCAGCCAGCCCAATCATCTCCAGCCATTGCAGTGCCAGCTGCTTGTCGTCATCGCCACTGGCCTGATACAGGCCAATGCTGTCGTACAGCCCGGATATCACCGTAGTCAGTACGTTGGTGCTGGCGCGGTATTCCCATTGCAGTGAGGCGGATACAATTCCGATGTGCTTTTTGATATCCCAGATGGTTTCACCAGACCCACGCTGCATACCAAACAGCTTGAGATTATTGCGGTAACACTGCGGATTATCGCCGGTTATAAGCTGCAATAAGCTGGTTTTCCCACACCCATTGGGACCCTCAACAGCCCAATGCTGGCCAGGCTGTATCCGCCAGTTCAGTCCTGAGAACAACAGTCGGTCGGTGTAACGAATCGATACATCCAACATATCAACCAAAGGTTCACCCGGTTCCAGGTCATATTCATAAACCATCGACGGGAAAGCTGGCAGCTCGCGATCAAAGTGCAATAAGCCTGAGACCTCCGGTTGTTTCAGCACTTCATGTTTTTGGCCCTGATACAACATTTTACCATCGTGCATAAATACCACATGGCTGATCCATGCTGGCAATTCATCCAGACGATTCGCCACCCAGACAATTGCCTGGCCATCAGCTTGAAGCTTCTCCAGCTCCTGAGACAAAGCGCAACGACTTTGACGATCGAGCCCTTCGAACGGCTCATCGAGAATCAATAAATCCGCTTGCTGTCGCAAACTGCGTATCCACAGTACTTTGCGACTTTCACCGGTCGACAGAGATCGAAAACCCTGATCAAGCAGATAACGAACGTTCAACACGTCAATCCAATGCTCTACCGTATCCAGAGGCTCTAATAATTCTCTGACGGAAGTCCCTTGCTCAATGCAGTCATTCAGATCGCTCTGATCGAGCTTCCGCTCGTGATCAATTTGAGCCGCCTGAGCTTCCAGAGAAACATAAGCAACAGAACCCGGAGGGTTCTCGACAGAACCGTGACTGAGCCGCAGCTCATCTGCAAATAAGCAGGACAATGCGGTTTTTCCACTGCCGTTTGTACCCGTAATCGCCCAGGACTCTCCAGACTGGATCTGCCAGTGGTCAAAGCTCAGATGGCGACCGTCGTGCAAGTGAGCAAGAATTTCAGAAAACAACATTCAGGGAGACCTGTAACTAGCCCGGGGGCCAGCTCAGAGAACGTCCTCCAATGACGTGTAAATGAAGATGAAAAACGCTTTGCCCGGCATCTGCGCCATTATTTATAACTAAACGAAACTTGTCGCCCAGGCCCTGCTGGTCTGCCACTTTATTAGCGACCAGCATCAGATGACCTAACAGCGCTTCATCTTCTTCCTCTGCATCGCACAACCGCGGGATAGGTTTGCGTGGAATAACGAGAATATGCATCGGTGCCGCGGGGTACAAATCGCGAAATGCCAGACACAGATCGTCCTCATAAACGATGTTGGCGTCCATCTCACCACGGGCTATTTTTCCGAATATAGTATCTTCTGACATTTTATGAACCTCTGTTAAGGCATCGGCGAGGGGCCACACAATAGGAAAAAACATCATGCATTACAATATGTTATTGGCGCGCAAGCGCCACATACGTCGACTCAATCGGCGAGGTCATCACCAACAACCAGATTGCGGCCTGCCTCTTTAGCGCGATACAGATTATCGTCCGCCGTTGCGATCATCTGATCGAGGCTGCCACGCCCATCCTGGGATGTACACACACCAATACTGACGCTTAAGCGCAGGAAGTCATCCGGAATATCAAAAATCTGCTCTGCGATGCCCTGTCTCAAACCATCCATCAGGCTACAGGCTTTTTCAGCATCCAAACCGGGCAGCAAAATGGAAAACTCTTCTCCGCCGGTTCTGGCCACCAGAAAACGTCCTAATCCGCGTCGCAAAGTCTCTCCGATTTGCTGCAGCACCATATCACCGGCAATGTGACTGTAATCGTCGTTAATCTTTTTAAAGAAATCGATATCCAGCATCGCCATACTGACAACACGCCCTTCCACGGCACTTTTGGCCAAATGCTGTTCAGCTTCTTCTGTGAAGTAACGACGATTATAAAGGCCGGTCAGGTAATCACGGGTCGCCTGATACTGCAGTCGTTGAAGACTTTCGAGTGCTTCAACGTTGTTAGTTACCCGACAAAAGAACTCCTCTTGCTCAAACGGTTTTGGCAAGAAATCGTTCGCACCGTTTTTAATAAATTTCACCGATAACGAATGATCCCCCTGCCCCGACAGACCAATCACCGCGATATGACGTCGCTCAAACTGCTGGCGAATGGCCTGCACCAGCTCAAACCCATCCAACCGTGGCATATGATAATCGGTGATCACTAACTGAATACTCTCTTGCTGACGCAGTATTTCAAGCGCCTGCAAACCATCCTCCGCTTCATGAACCCGGTATTGATGTAAATTCAGCAATTGCACGATAAATTTACGGAAAGCACGCGAGTCCTCAACCACCAATACATCAACCTGACGGTTCTTATACACACGATGCAGCATCTGAATAGCGTATTGGTAGGAAAAACGGGTTTCTTTAATCACGTAGTCAGCCACACCTTTGCGTAGCAAAGTTTCCCGGGTGTCGCCGTCGCTGGTGCCGGTCAGTACAACGACCGGTAAACCCTCTTCCAGCAGGTAATCCACCAGCTGACCATCGGGTGCGTCCGGCAGTGCCAGATCAATCAAACCCGCGACCACTTCGTCTTTGTGTTCCAGATACAATGCCTTTGCCTGCGCCATGGAACTGGCAAACAAGACGTCAAATGGCAATTCCTGCTTCGCAATATGCTTGAGGATCTTAAGAATAACGCTACTGTCTTCAACGATCAGAAACTTTGGCATGTGCTGTCCATCTTTACTTATCTGTATAACAGTGTAGAAGACACTAGGGATAGCGCAGGACATCGGTAAAGAACTAAACTGACAGTTCTGTGAGCGACCTGGACAGTGACCAGCAATGCGGTACCACTTTATTGAGCGCAAGACCAATTTTGGATACTATGCGCGCGATTTCAGATAACAAGGCAGCGTTATGAATATAGTCGTTTACCCTGGCACTTTTGATCCGATTACCAATGGTCACACCGACCTGGTGGAACGTGCAGCGCGTATGTTCGATCACATTATTCTGGCCGTTGCCGATAACCCTAAGAAAAAACCCATGCTGGACGTCGAAACCCGTGTCGACTTGGCGAAGGATGTATTAGGTCACCTGCACAACGTTGAAGTAGTTGGCTTTTCCAGCCTGCTTGCTGAATTTGTGCAAGAAAAACAAGCCAATATCATCCTCCGCGGCCTGCGTGCGGTATCTGATTTCGAATACGAATTTCAATTAGCCAATATGAACAGGGTACTGGCTCCAAATGTAGAAAGTATGTTTCTGACTCCTGCAGAAAAGTACTCCTACATTTCCTCTACCCTGGTGAGAGAGATTGCGTCCTTAGGCGGTGATGTCAGCAACTTCGTGCATCCGGAAGTTGCTAAAGCCCTGCAGAAGAGCGTGCAAACATAACCTGCTATTACAGCAGTTAGCCCCTGACGGAGGTATGTCATGGCTCTTATTATTACTGATGAGTGCATCAATTGTGATGTATGTGAACCTGAGTGCCCGAACGAAGCGATTTCTGCGGGCGAAGAAATTTACGAAATTGAACCCGCGAAATGCACCGAGTGTGTTGGCCACTACGATGAGCCCCAGTGTCAGCTGGTATGCCCGGTTGATTGTATCCCTCAAGATGACAGCAACATGGAAACTCAGGAAGAACTGGAAGCGAAGTACGAACTGCTGACGGGCAAAAAAATCGCCTGATCACAACTCCTACTAAGAACCCCTGCTTCGCAAGAATCAGGGGTTTTTTATTAGATGCCTACCCACACAACCGGAAATAGCTCGTTGGTTTTCCACTGGCCGCAGAGCATATTTTTGTGCCGTACCTTTGATACAACACCCTATCGTGACGTTAAAACAACACCGTGTTCCACCACACCTGGCCTTGCTCGCTTGCGACATCACTTCACCTTGCCCAAACTAGCGGCTATTCAATAGAAGGAATCCTCATCATGTTGAAACGCACACTGCTATTACTCAGCAGCAGTCTGATGCTTGCTTGTAGCCAATCGCCCACAACAAGCATTGAGCAAGCGTCAGATCATCAAGCCAAGCCCAAGCAAGCCGCCATCGCCAGTGCACACCCATTAGCGACACAAGCTGGCATGGACATCCTGAATCAGGGCGGGAATGCCTTCGATGCAGCAATTGCCGTAGCAGCCAGTCTTGGCGTGGTAGAGCCATACAGCGCCGGAATCGGTGGCGGTGGTTTCTGGCTGCTTTACCAGGCAGGAAAGGACCAATACACCTTTATCGATGCCCGTGAAATGGCCCCCGCTGCTGCCCATAAAGACTACTACCTCGACCAACAGGGTCAGGTAGACCGTGATAAGGCAGTCAATGGTCCAACAGCGGCAGCAATTCCCGGGCAAGCAGCTGCCTTTGTCCATCTGGCAGAAAATTATGGTGAATTGCCACTATCGGTGTCTCTCGGATCCTCTATTGAACAAGCCAAAGAGGGCTTTCCGGTATATGAACATTATCGCAAGCTCATGGGCTTTCGCCTGAAGCAAGTTCGCCGCTATGAGGATAGCCGCGAGATCTTGCTGGATAACGGAGAGATTCCGGAAATTGGCTACATCATCAAGCAACCCGACCTGGCCAATACCTTACAAGCCATCGCAGATAATGGCTTTGATGGCTTTTACAGCGGCGCGGTAGCGGCCAAATTGGTTGAGGCAGTTCAAGCCGATGGTGGCGACTGGACGCTCAGTGACCTGGCTAACTACAAGGTAATCGAACGCGATCCGATTCGCATACAATTCGGAGACTATCAGGTCCTCAGCGCGCCACCGCCGTCATCCGGTGGAATCGCCATTGCACAGATGCTGAACATGCTGGCACAGGATTCTCTGCCTGATTGGAAATCACTGAACGCCGTAGATCAGACCCATTTACTGACCGAAGTCATGCGTCGTGCTTACAAAGACCGAGCCGAATACTTAGGCGACCCAGATTATTTCGATGTACCGGTTACTGAACTGCTGTCTGAACGAAGAGCAGAAAACTGGGCAGCCAGTATCGATATGAAGCAGGCCACACCCAGCTTAAGCCTGAACGGCGTTAAGAACCTGCAGGAAGGTTTCCACACGACCCACCTTTCGGTCATTGACCAACAGGGCAATATGGTCTCTGCCACACTGAGTATTAACCTGCCATTTGGCTCTGCCTACACGGCTTCCGGAACCGGCGTATTGCTGAACAACGAAATGGATGACTTCTCAGCCAAGCCGGGAGAGCCTAATGCTTATGGTCTGGTAGGCAATGAAGCGAATGCCATTGCACCCGGTAAGCGACCATTGTCGAGCATGTCTCCCAGTATTGTTAGCACAGAAAATTCAACCGCCATTATCGGAACGCCCGGCGGCAGCCGGATCATTACCATGGTGTTTCTTGGAATATTGGAACATATGGACAATAAACCCGTTAAAGACTGGGTGTCACGCAAGCGCTTCCACCACCAGTATTTACCGGATGTGATTCAACATGAACCCGATACGTTCACAGATAAAGAGCAGGTCGCATTGCTGCAACGAGGCCATCAACTGAGAAACATTGGGCGCCATTACGGTAACATGCAGGCTATTTTGTGGGACAAACGATCTGGCAAAGTGACTGCCGCTTCTGACCCACGCGGTTATGGGCAGTCCCGGGTAAGTGAAATAACACAATAAAGGAAGACCGGTGTTCGCTTTTTATCTGAAGAAAGTCATTGGCATGATGCTGATGCCAACTCCTCTGACCATTTGTGGGCTGATGCTCGGCCTGCTGTTGCTGCGTCGCTATCCTGCGTATGGCAAGTCTCTGATTGCAGCCTCAGCCTTATTTCTCGGACTGACCAGCTGGCACCCAATCGCCGATCATTTACTAAAGCCGTTTGAAAACGACTACCCGACATTTGACCTGCAACAACCGGTTGCTGCGGTTGTCGTGCTTGGCGGTTGCCACAGCAGTTCAGACAATCGCCCTCCCGCGTCACAACTGTGTGGCACGTCCCTGCACCGACTTCAGGAAGGGCTGAGAATTCTGCAGTCCAATCCGGCTGCATGGTTATTTGTTTCAGGCTTTGAAGGCACAGATACACGCTCTCATGCTGAGGTCAGCCGGGAAGTAGCCATCGCTTTAGGTGTTGCTCCGGAACGCATTAAAACCTTTGCGAAAGCCCGGGATACACAGGAAGAAGCTGAACTGATGGCGCCCTACCTCGGCGAAAAGCCATTTGCTCTGGTGAGTGAGGCATCGCATTTACCTCGGGCGATCACATTCTTTGAGCAACAAGGGCTGAAACCTATTGCTGCCCCTGCCGTCTGGCAGGCAGGTGATAACAGCAACTGGAAAGTAGATGCCAGCGCGCAAAGGAAGAGTGAGCGGGCATTTTATGAGGCCCTGGGAAGGGCCTGGCATTATTTGAAAAGCAGATTTTAGTTTGATTACCAAAAGAAACGAGCAGACAAATCTACGGCGTTTAAACCAAGATCAAAGTCATCACTATTTCCCGCTTCTGTTAGAGTTCCGCTCATACTATATCGAGTAAAATCCAAGCCTAAACTTGTTCTTTTGTTCAGTCTGTAGTCTGCGCCGATTCCCCATAGTAATCCGAATCCACTATCAGAAACCCCTTCTACATCGTAGTTCCAACTGTGGAAACCTAACTTAAACAAAAGAGAAGTTTTCGGAGCAACTTCTTTACCGAAACGGCTATAAAGTTGATATGAGGTCACAGAGTGCTTGGCTTTACTATCGCCGGTTATCTTTGATTTCGTATCGACAAGCATTAATTGCTTAACACCCAGAGCAACATCAAATCGACTTCGATCACTTAACAGAAAGTGTGTTCCTAAATGCAAACCTAAATTTGGAGATGCAATACTGTCCGAATTATTCTCAACATCAATATCCACCTTTGAGTAACCGAAAGAGGCATTAACAAAATGCTCGATTATTTTTCCATTACCTTCATCCAGATTACCAACTGCACTATCAATTTTACCGCAGCCCAGGCAGCGCACAAATGCTGCTTGTAATGGCGTGATAACCAGCGCTTCTGCAGCTTCGTCAGCATTACCACCAAGTAGCGTGAATGGCAGTGTCGCGCCATAAACCAGAGCGCCACCCTGAGATAAAACGAAGTACAGTGGCCGGGCCAGAACCGCGTCGATGATCATCGCACCGGCACTGGGCTTTTCCTTAATGGTTTCAGCAGACGTAATATTCCCTGAAAGCAGCAACAGCGTTGCCATCATCACAGGGACGGATTTTTTTAAAGCCACCAGTAATCGCATCACTCGTCCTCTTATTCTGCGTACGCAATTACTGCCGACTATAGCAGCCAAGTCTTGCTGCGTCACGGTTGGCCAATGGAGATTTTCAGCCAAATCAACAGGCTACCTTATTCAATTAATCTAACGCTGGCACTTCGGGCAGTAGACTGTTGCACGCTGACCCTGACGGATTTCTTTAAGGGTTGAGCCGCAATGCAGACAACTTTCTCCACCACGGCCGTACACCAGCAGCTCCTGAGCAAAGTAACCGGGCTTGCCATCACCACCGACGAAATCTTTCAGTGTTGTGCCGCCTTGGGCAATGGCCTGCTCAAGAACCAATTTGATACAAGCCACCAGCTTTTGATAACGCGCTTTACTTACTTTACCGGCCGCACAAGTTGGACGAATTCCGGCCATGAACAGACTTTCATTGGCGTAAATATTACCAACACCAACGACAACTTTACCGTCCATAATAAATTGCTTAATTGCCTGGGATTTCCCGCGGCTGCGTTGAAACAAATAATCCACGTCAAACGCTTCCGACAGGGGCTCTGGACCGAGGTGATCGAGATGCTCGCTTACTGTGGCGTCCGGTGCCTGCCACAACAAAGCACCGAATCGACGCGGATCGTGGTAACGCAGGATCTTGCCATTCGATAGCCGCCAGTCGATGTGATCATGTTTGGCGACCGGCTCATCATCTTCAACCAGCCTCAGTGAACCCGACATTCCCAAATGCCAGATCGCAGTCCCAACATCGGTTTCCACCAGAATATATTTTGCCCGACGCCTGAGCTTACGGATTTGCTGCCCTTCCAATAACTGAACAGACGACTCGACCGGCCAGCGGAGTTTCGGCTGACGAACAATCACTTGCTCGATTGTTATGTTTTCTAACCAGGGTTCAATACCCCGCAATGTCGTTTCGACCTCAGGTAACTCTGGCACGCTGACTCCTCCAAAACTCACATTTCAGACACAAAAAAACCCGACCTAGGCCGGGCTTTCATTCAAGACTCTTCATCACAAAGAGCTGCGCAGTATAAAGAAACTTACTTAATTTTAGCTTCTTTGTACATTACATGCTTGCGAATGGTTGGATCAAACTTTTTGATCTCCATTTTCTCAGGCATTGTGCGCTTGTTTTTGTCGGTTGTGTAGAAGTGACCAGTACCGGCACTTGAAACCAGACGAATCTTATCACGTGGCATTACAGGCCTCCTTAAACTTTCTCACCGCGAGCGCGGATTTCGGCCAGAACAGCATCGATACCTTTCTTATCGATGATGCGCATGCCTTTAGTGGTTACACGCAGACGTACGAAACGCTTTTCGCTCTCTACCCAGAAGCGGTGGTACTGCAGGTTAGGCAGAAAACGGCGCTTGGTTTTGATGTTTGAGTGGGAAACGTTATTCCCTGTTACAGGACGCTTACCTGTAACCTGACAAACCTTAGACATTGAATTAGCCCCGATTTAACTGTATCGAACAAATGAAAAATTCGTTACAACCGTGGGCGAGTCGGCCGAAGTTCGGCTTCAGACAAGTGCCCTGGCTGAAAAGAGTTGCGCTTTATACCAAACGGTTTATCCCCAGGCAAGCGAAAGCTGGATTTTGAATGACTTTTCGGCATTTTTGTCACGATCTGACACCCTCTTTTAACAGCAAGGGGGATCTTTCATGGTTTGGCAGAATTTATTCTTGCCCGCAGTCACAGTACATGACACCACCATTAACGACAGTGAGAACCAATAGCTTAGTTAATTACAACCAGCCTCGCTCAGCAAATGACACACAATAACCATCGCCCACTACCAGATGATCCAACACGCGAATATCCATAAAGCCTAATGCCTCCGTCAGGCGGTCGGTAATTGCTCTGTCTGAACGACTGGGTTCAGCGACGCCGGATGGATGATTGTGAGCCAGAATCACGGCAGCAGCACTGACAGACAGCGCCTGCTTTACCACCTCACGGGGATAGACCGCCGCACCATCCAGCGTGCCATGAAATAACTCCTGATATCGAATCACCCGATGCTGGTTGTCGAGAAACAAACACGCAAACACCTCGTGACTGCGATCACGCAATTGCGATAACAGATAGCGCTGAGTAAGTTGAGGGTTGGTTAGCGCATCACCCCGTTCTAACTCCTCGGCGAGATGCCGTTTGGCCATTTCTAATGCGGCCTGTAGCTGGGCAAACTTAGCACTGCCTAAACCATGGGACTGACAGAAGGTACTCAGGTCAGCTGTCAGCAGAGACCTCAGACTACCGAAGTCAGCCAGCAGCTCACGAGCCAGGTCAACGGCACTCTTACCCTTAACGCCGGTCCGCAGAAAAATCGCCAGCAATTCGGCGTCCGACAACACCTGAGCACCCAGAGTTAACAGCTTCTCACGCGGCCGCTCCATTTCTGGCCAATCACGGATTGCCATACCCACCTCCCTGTAGGCCACTGACTGATATATACTCGCACCATTCTAATCAGCGTGAAGAAAAACATGCAACAACTGACCAACAAACGCATCCTGCTGGGCATTACGGGTGGTATTGCTGCGTATAAGTCCGCTGAACTGGTTCGCAACCTGAAGAAAGCAGGAGCCGATGTTCGCGTTATTATGACCAAAGGCGCGATGGAATTTATCACTCCGCTGACACTTCAGGCTTTATCGGGTAATCCGGTGCACCACGCTCTGCTGGACCCGGAAGCTGAAGCCGGGATGGGGCACATTGAATTGGCTAAATGGGCTGACTTGCTATTAGTTGCTCCGGCATCCGCCAACTTTATTGCCCGAGTGTCTCAGGGCCTGGGCGATGACCTGCTGACCACCGTCTGCCTGGCAACAGAAGCCCCACTGGCACTTGCACCTGCGATGAATCAAGCGATGTATAAAGATGCCATCACCCAGCAAAACATTGAGCGTCTGCTCAACGTTAAAGGCAAGAATCTGCATATCTTCGGCCCGGACTCCGGCGAACAGGCTTGCGGCGATGTCGGTCCCGGACGCATGCTCGACCCGGAACTACTGACGGCGAACTGCAGCGATTTATTTGAATCTGGCTTACTGGCCGGAATCAATCTGGTCGTTACCGCAGGACCGACTCGCGAAGCACTGGATCCGGTTCGTTACATCAGTAACCACAGCTCCGGAAAGATGGGTTACGCCATTGCAGAAGCTGCCAGAGAAGCCGGAGCAAAAGTGACCTTGATCACCGGGCCAGTTCATATTCCAAGCCCGGAAAGAGTCATCGTTGAGCGCGTATCCAGTGCCAGAGAAATGCTGGCATCGTCATTGGAACAGCTGCCGGAATGTCAGATATTCATCGCCGCTGCCGCCGTGGCTGACTATCGCCCGCTAAACGTAGCCAACCAGAAAATAAAAAAGTCGGGGGATACCATCGAAGTAAATATGGTGAAAAACCCGGATGTCGTTGCCACTATCGCACAACACGAGCAACGGCCATTCACGGTTGGTTTCGCCGCCGAAACGCAGGATGTAGAAACCTATGCCCGCGGTAAACTGGAAAAGAAAAACCTCGATATGATTATCGCAAACGATGTTTCGCGCACAGATATTGGCTTCAATAGTGACGAAAATGCCGTAACCGCGATATGGTCGCAAGGTCAGCAAGCGTTCGCCGCCATGAGCAAAACCACTTTGGCTCGACAGCTGGTTGACCTGATTGCACACCGGTACCAACAGTATTCTGATTTATCACGCAAAAACGAAGATTGATGTCATGCAAAAGTTACAAGTAAAAGTTCTGGATTCACGCATTGGTAATGAGATCCCGATGCCCGAATACGCCACCTCGGGTTCAGCAGGTCTTGACCTGCGCGCCTGTCTCGATGCCCCATTGACTCTGCATCCGGGTGAAACGCAGCTAATCCGCACGGGTCTGTCGATTTATATTGAAGATCCGTCACTGGCCGCCATGCTCTTGCCGCGCTCAGGTCTGGGTCACAAACACGGCATTGTGCTTGGCAACCTGGTCGGCTTGATCGACTCAGACTATCAGGGTGAGCTCATGGTCAGCTGCTGGAACCGCGGCCAGGACAGCTTCACGATTGAGGTGGGTGATCGTCTGGCGCAGATGGTTCTGGTGCCCGTGGTTCAGGCAGAATTTGAATTAGTTGAAGAGTTTCAGCAGACTGAACGTGGTGACGGTGGCTTTGGTCACTCCGGACGACAATAACAATACAGCTCAAGTGATTCACACCGCTGGCTATTCGCACCATTAACAAACCTTTGTAGGGAAGCAGTATGACAACTGAGGTACGCCGGCCCAAACGCACGATATTAATGTACAGCCGAATCACCATTTGGTTAGCGTTGTTATTTATTTCTGGCGGGCTGGCATTTCAAAGCCTACAGGTCAATCTGTTCACCCAATCAGAGGTCGATAGCGCCTTTGCTAAAGCAATGGCCGGTCAAATGGCACATGCACTGAAAACCCAGTTGAAAGACACCCAGCAGCTGCAAACTGCTGCCAGTCAGCACCCTCGCACATTGGCAGCGCTGCTGGGAGAGGACCCCAGCTGGAAGTCCACCCTGAAAAAGTTTATGCCGGGCGCCTATCGCGTTCACCTCTATCAGCGCCACGAAGCAATGGGTCTGCAAGCGAGTATGGGGTTTGCTGTGCAACAGGTGGTAAGCCGGACATTACGTGGCAGCCAGATGAAACTGGAAGCCGTGATGCGCAATCAGAGGCAACAGTTCTTCTGGGCATCTGCCATACGCGATAATAATCAGAAAATTGTTGGAGTTTTACTGGTCGAATATGGTGAGTACTGGCTGAAGCAATTCCGTTCAGGCGCCAACGACCAGTTAGGTCAGGTCATTGTTAACCAATATGTCGATGAAGATCGAAGTAAAGGTTTTGAGATTTTCCGCTTCGGTAGTGGTGCAGAAAAAACCGGCACTGTTGTTACAAAATCGATCAATGATTTCTGGTACCTGACCTACATTCCAGCGGATGAAAGGCCCCAGTTGGCATTGATGCCGCTGGCGACATCATGGATCGTGGTCCTTATCGCAACACTCGCCAGTTTATTTGTGATTGTGTATGTGCAGAAAAAAGCGCTGTTACAAAACCAGTTGCAGCTATTAACCTACGTCCGCAACTTGAGCCGCAAAGGCGACAATAATTTCCCGCAATTTTCGCTACAGATATTCTTTGATATTGCGCAGCAAATGGAACATTTATTAAAAACAGCACGGCCAGCCGCGACCGAATCCAATCCCCCAAAACAAGAACGTGAAAAACAAGAGATTTCTCTGCAGCAACCTAAGAAAAAAACGCAAGCGGCTAATACCACGACAACCAGGATGACATCAAACAGCTTGCCTGGAATGGAAGTGGAAGAAGTCGAACACGAGGCGATACCAGACATTTCTCAGTCCATTTTCCGCGCCTACGATATTCGCGGCATTGTCGGCCAGGACCTGACAAGTGAGGTTGTCTACTGGATTGGTCGTTCTCTCGGTGCCGAAGTACAGCAACGTGGTTTCACCAAAATTAATATTGCCTGGGATGGTCGCCCATCCAGCCCCGAGCTGGCAGAGTCGCTGGAGAAAGGGATTAACGAAAGCGGTTGCCATGCCATTCGTCTTGGCGCTCAGCCGACGGGCTTGCTGTACTTCGCCACTCACGAACTGGATAGCAACTGCGGCGTAGTAATCACCGGCAGTCACAATCCATCTGAATTTAATGGACTCAAGATTGTAATCGACAAGCAAACACTGGCTCAGGAAGAGCTGATGGCGCTGTACCATCGTATCGCCCGGGGCGATCTGCCCAAAGGTGAAGGAGACAGCGAAGAGCGACACCTGGAGCAGGCTTACCTTGAGCGCATTGAAGGTGATGTACAGATCAGCCGTGATCTGAAAATCGTTATTGATGCCGGCAATGGTATTGCTGGACCCGCTGCCGAACAACTGATGGACATGCTGAATATTGAATGCATGGCGCTCTACTGCGACGTTGATGGCAGCTTCCCAAATCACCATCCAGATCCAAGCCAGCCACATAATCTCGCTGACCTGCAACAGGCCGTGATCAGTAATCAGGCTGACCTGGGACTGGCGTTTGATGGTGATGGCGACCGCGTCGCTGTGGTCGATAACACGGGTAAAATCATCTGGCCCGATCGCCTGTTAATGCTGTTGATCGAGGATATTCTGCCTCGTAACCCTGGCAAAGACGTTTTATTTGATGTGAAGTCTTCACGTCATCTCACACCACTGATTAACCGCCATGGTGGTCGCCCCGGTATGTGGAAAACCGGCCATTCGCTGATGAAAAAACGCATGAAAGAAACTGATGCCATCATCGGCGGTGAGTTCAGCGGTCACTTCTACATTCAGGATCGCTGGTATGGCTTTGATGATGGTCTGTACGCCGCCGCTCGCCTGCTTGAGATCATCAGCTGCCATAATGGCAGCACAGCAGACCTGTTTGCGCGCCTGCCGGAGGATATCAGCACCCCGGAAATCACCATCAACACAACCGATGCCCGCAAGTTCGAAATTCTGAAAACTCTGAGCCAGGACCAGCAGCTCACAGCGGACGCCAGGGTATTTACTATCGATGGTATGCGTATTGAATTTCAGGATGGCTGGGGACTGATACGCGCGTCAAATACTACCCCAAAGCTGACACTGCGCTTTGCTGGCGACGATCAGGCGGCGATCGAGCGGATACAACAGCGAATGAAGCAGGCACTTACCCTGCATGCACCGGATTTGCAGGTGCCGTTCTGACGCAACAGCGCGGTTTTATAGAACTTAAGCGTGCTTTCACGCTATAATCGCGCTCACTGAAAACCGGCCACATGGCCGGTTTTGTTTGTCGGACGCACACCTTTTTACGGAGCCCCTGATGCCACTACGACGTAAAGCAGCCATGCACACAGCCAATATCCTCAGTGAAGCATTGCCTTACCTGCAACGTTTTGTGGGTAAAACCATCGTGGTGAAGTATGGTGGCAATGCCATGATTGACGAAGAGCTGAAAAACAGTTTTGCCCGCGACATGGTGATGCTGAAGCTGATCGGCATTAATCCGATTGTGGTCCACGGCGGCGGTCCACAAATCGGCGAATTACTCGACAAACTGAACATCGAAAGCCGCTTTGTTAACGGCATGCGAGTCACTACAACAGAAACCATGGACGTCGTTGAAATGGTACTGGGTGGCCTTGTTAACAAAGACATCGTGAACCTGATCAACCAGAATGGTGGTAAAGCACTGGGCCTGACCGGTAAAGATGGCCAGCTACTGCATGCTAAAAAGCTGCAGGTGACACAAAGCTCACCGGAAATGCAAAAGCCAGAAATCATTGATATCGGCCACGTTGGTGAAGTTGAGCATATCAATACGCAAGTATTGGATATGCTGACTCAAAGCGACTTTATTCCGGTTATTGCTCCGATTGGTGTTGGCCGTGACGGAGCCTCTTATAACATCAATGCAGACCTGGTAGCCGGCAAAGTTGCTGAGGTACTGCAGGCAGAAAAACTGATTTTGCTGACAAATATCGAAGGTCTGATGGACAAAGAAGGTCAAATCCTCACCGGACTGACGACTGAACAAGTCGATGGACTGATCGCGGATGGTACGATTTATGGCGGTATGCTGCCAAAAATCCAATGCGCTCTGGATGCGGTATACGCCGGTGTTACCAGCGCACATATCATTGACGGCCGGGTGTCCCACTCGACCCTGTTAGAGTTATTCACCGATGAAGGTGTAGGTACCCTGATTACTAACGCTCGCGCTTAATCAGGCAAGGACAGATAATGACTGAAAACGCTGAAAAAATTTCCCGACGCGACCAGATCCTGCAAGCGCTGGCGCATATGCTGGAAACAAACCCTGGGGCCAGAATTACCACCGCCAGTCTGGCCAAGGCCGTTGGTGTATCAGAGGCGGCGTTATATCGCCATTTCCCCAGCAAAGCAAAGATGTTTGAAGGGTTGATCAGCTTTATAGAAGAAACCGTTTTCAGCCGCATCAATCTGATTTTGCAGGAAATCAGCCAGGCCGATCAACGCTGCGAGAAGACGCTGACACTGGTACTGACCTTTGCCGAGAAGAACCCTGGAATGTGCCGGCTGTTATCAGGCGATGCACTGGCCGGTGAAACCGAACGTTTACGCCAGCGCATTCAACAATTCTTTGAAAGAATCGAAACCCAACTAAAACAAATCCTGCGGGAAGCAGAAATGCGTGAGGGACTGGTACCGACTCAGACTGTCAGCGCCGAAGCCAATATGCTGACGGCCCTGCTCGAGGGTCGCATCCGACAATATGTGCGTACCGAGTTTGTTGCCAAACCAACCCAATACTGGGATGAACAATGGCCATTGATCAGTTCGACACTGCTGCGCCAAAAGAATCTCAGCTGATTGCTATTTCGGCATCAGCATAAAAAAACCGCCATTCGGCGGTTTTTTTATGCTCTGTTGCTCAGCAACGGAATGGAAATTACCTCACAACACTCAGCGATGGCCTGCCAGCAGACTTCTTCGGCGGCTCATCATCCGGTTTTGGCGGCTCAGGTGGCTGATTAGGATCAGGCGCACCCGCTTCAGAACCAAACACCATGCCCTGACCATTTTCACGGGCGTAGATTGCCAGAATCGCAACAATTGGCACATACACCTCCATCGGTACGCCACCAAAGCGGGCACTGAAAGACAAGCCATCCTGATTTATCAGCAGGTTCTGGACCGCACTTGGACTGATGTTTAATACAATCTGGCCATTGTTAACGTAATCCTGCGGCACCTGAACGCCCTGAATCCCGGCATCCACCAGCACGTATGGTGTGCAGTGGTTGTCGAGTATCCACTCGTTCAACGCCCGCATCAGATACGGGCGACTGGGTGTCATGTTGTTTTCCATCAGTCGCGCATCTCACGCTCAGCTTCAGACAGGCTCGCCTGGAAGGACTCACGCTCAAACAAGCGCTCCATGTAGCTCAGCAGCGGCTTGCATTGCTTCTCCGGCAACTCAATGCCGAGTGCGGGTAAACGCCACAGGATCGGGGCGACGCAGCAATCGACCAGTGAAAAATCTTCGCTCATAAAATAAGGCATATCCGCGAAAATTGGCGCGATCGCAATGAGACTTTCCGTCAGCTCTTTGCGAGCGACTTCGGCGTCTTTATCCGAACCCCACTGAGCGGTTTCGATCAGTTTGGCCCAGTCCTTTTCGATGCGATTAATCCACAGACGGCTCTGCGCACGAGCGACCGGGTAAACCGGCAACAGCGGTGGATGTGGGAAACGCTCATCGAGGTATTCCATCATCACATTGGCGTCGTACAGCACCAGATCACGGTCAACCAGAGTTGGCAGCGAGTTATATGGATTTAGGCTCGCCAGGTCTTCCGGCTTGTTGTCCGGATCCACATCATGGATCTCAACGGCAACCCCTTTTTCCGCCAGTACTATACGTACGCGATGACTGTAATGATCAGACGCATCTGAATAAAACGTCATGGAAGAGCGCTTGGCTACAACTCCCATATTTTCCTCACTTTTCTAAGTAGACCTAAAAACTTCAATATTCTATAAACAACAACAGCCCGACCGCAGAACGGCCGGGCTTTAGCATGTTTTCCTGAAGCGTGTTACTTAACGTCGCGCCAGAATTCCTTGTTCAGCATGTAAACCGGTACAAAGAAGATCGCCAGGAACATCAGTACCCACCAACCCAGACGCTGACGCTCAACCGCGATTGGTTCAGCAACATAGGTCAGGAAATTCACCAGGTCGAACACCAGGCGATCGAACTGTTTCGGCGATAAAGCACCTTCTTCTGCCAGATACAATACACCATCTTTTTCTTCTGTGATTTCCTGACCAGTCAGTGTGTCATAAGCCACAGCAACCTGAGCAGTACCTTTCACCTGGCGACCCTGCAGGCCTGCCAGAACGTGTGGCATACCCACGTCCTTAAATACAGCGTTGTTAACCCCCCAAGGACGGCTTGAATCTTCATAAAAGCTGCGCAGATAGGTATACAACCAATCTGGACGACGCACACGAGCCACTAAAGTCAGATCCGGCGGCGTTGCACCAAACCATACTTTACCGTCTTCAGGACGCATAGCGTTGGTCATCAGGGAACCGATTTTGGTATCAGGGAAGACCAGATTCTCCATCATCAGATCTTCCGGGATGTCCAAGTCTTTAGCAACACGGTTATAACGTGAATGCTCCAGAGAGTGACACCCCATGCAGTAGTTCATGTACACCTGAGCACCGCGTTGCAGCGATGCTTTATCGTGCAGATCCGTCTTATGTTCATCCAGGTCGATATTAGAGCCGCCAGCGGCAATGGCTAATGCCGGCACCATGGCAGCAATTAATGCAAATACTTTTTTCATGATTAGTGGCTTCCTGTTACACGCTCTGGCACTGGTTTGGTTTTTTCCATACGAGTCCAGATTGGCATCGTCAGGAAGAAGGCAAAGTAGAAGATGGTTGCTAATACCGCCACCGTACCGTTGGAGAACAGACCCAGGAAGTAGCCACTAGCCGGCTGTGTGCCAAGCCAGGTCAGGATCAGGAATACCACACCAAATACTGGCAGCAGAATCTTGCTTGCCAGACCTTTGTAACGCCAGCTGCGCACAGGGCTCTTATCCAGCCAAGGTAATACGAACAGGATCGCAATAGCCGCACCCATCGCAACCACACCCAACAACTTGTCAGGAACTGCACGCAGAATGGTATAGAACGCACCGAAGTACCAAACCGGAGCAATGTGCTCTGGAGTTTTCAAGCCATTGGCCGGCTCAAAGTTCGGGTATTCCAGCATGAAACCGTTGCCTTCCGGGAAGAAGAACATCACGCTACAGAACACCATCAGGAACACCACAATACCTACCATGTCATGCACGGTGTAATAAGGGTGGAACGGAATGCCGTCTAACGGCTTACCATTTTCGTCTTTGTGCTTCTTAATATCGACACCGTCCGGGTTGTTCGAACCCACTTCGTGCAGAGCTAACAAGTGCAACACCACCAGACCCACAATAACCAGCGGTAAGGCAATGACGTGCAGGGCAAAGAAGCGGTTCAGCGTTGCACCGGAAATCAGGAAGTCACCACGAATCCAGGTCGTCAGATCATCACCGATCACCGGGATAGCACCAAACAGAGAAATAATTACCTGTGCACCCCAGTAAGACATCTGACCCCAAGGCAATACATAGCCCATGAAAGCTTCTGCCATCAGCAACAGGTAGATCAGCATACCGAAGATCCAGATCAGCTCACGAGGCTTCTGATAAGATCCGTACAGTAATGCACGCATCATATGCAGATACACCGCAACGAAGAAGAAGGTCGCACCGGTAGAATGCAGGTATCGGATTAGCCAGCCCCACTCAACATCACGCATGATGTATTCAACCGAAGCGAATGCCGCCTCAGCGCTTGGGGTGTAGTTCATGGTCAGCCAGATACCAGATAAAATCTGGTTAACCAGCATTAACATGGAGATAACGCCGAAGAAATACCAGAAGTTGAAGTTCTTCGGAGCATAGTACTTAGACATATGCTTTTCGTAGGCTTGGGTTACCGGCAGGCGGTCATCAATCCAGCCCATCAAGGTGTTTTGTTGTTTGCTCATTAAGCATTCTCCTCATCAACGCCAATAATCAAGGTGTCACCATCAAATGAGTAAGGAGGCACTATTAAATTATCTGCCGCTGGAGAGCCGTTGTATACACGACCTGACAAATCAAAACGGGATCCGTGACATGGGCAGTAAAACCCCCCTTTCCATTCGGCATCAAATGGCTCTGGTTTTACCTCAGCAAAGTACTTGGGTGCACACCCCAGGTGCGTACATACACCTTCGAGAACGATCAGATCAGGCTTACGGGACCGGTTGATGTTATCCGCATAAGCTGGTTGCTGGGCTTTGTTATTGTTCTCTGGATCTTTCAGTCGGATGTTCAGAGACGGAAGCAGTGCCAGAGTCTCTTCGGTGCGACGAGCAATATAAACAGGCTTACCACGCCATTCCGCAGTCAGCATTGCTCCTGGTTCAATTTTACTTACATCAACTTTTGCCGGAGCACCCGCTGCCTTCGCTTTTTCACTTGGATTCCAAGATTTCACGAAGGGTACTGCGACAAATCCCGCACCGACAGCACCGACAGCAGCAGTCGCGCCTACGAGCAGAGTGCGTCGACCCTTATTCACGCCGTCTTGACTCATTACCATCTTCTCCCATCAAAAAAAATCTTATGTTGCTGACCGAGGACTGTAATATTGTTCAATTTTTGAACAGACCACGCAGAGCAAACAGAGCGGCGCACATACTAAAGAAAAGAGACCGCAGAGACAACTCAAAAACCCATGAATCATGGGGTTTCCGGGCATAAAAAAAGCGTCCATTGACATAAGCCAAGGGACGCTTTCTTTGTTCTCCATATTCCGATAATGGAATACGAGTTGCGAATTAACGCTTGGAGAATTGTGGCTTCTTACGTGCTTTACGCAGACCCACTTTCTTACGCTCAACTTCACGAGCATCACGAGTTACATAACCCGCAGCACGCAGAGAAGGACGCAGAGTTTCATCGTATTGCATCAGGGCGCGAGTGATACCGTGACGGATAGCACCCGCCTGACCGTTACCACCACCGCCGTTAACATTTACGATAACGTCGAATTTTTCTAAGTTTTCAGTCAGTTCTAATGGTTGACGAACAACCATACGAGCAGTTTCACGACCGAAGTAAACATCCAGAGGACGCTTGTTTACGATGATGCTGCCAGTACCTGGACGTAAGAAAACACGTGCAGTAGAAGTCTTACGACGACCAGTACCGTAGTATTGTGCTGCCATGATCTTATCCTACTTTCAGTTCTTGTGGCTGCTGCGCTGCATGTGGATGCTCGCTGCCAGCGTAAACTTTCATTTTCTTGAACATAGCACGACCCAGAGGGTTCTTAGGCAACATGCCTTTAACAGCCAGTTCAATAACTTGTTCCGGTTTGTGGTCGATCAGCTTGTCAAAAGAGATAGACTTCAGACCACCTGGGTAACCAGTGTGACGGTGATACATTTTATCACTGCCTTTGTTACCAGTTACTTTTACTTGGTCTGCGTTGATCACAACAATGTAATCGCCAGTGTCCACGTGTGGAGTGTATTCCGGCTTGTGCTTGCCTCTCAAATGGCGAGCAACCTCAGTAGCCAGACGACCCAGCGTTTGCTCAGCTGCATCAACTACAAACCATTCACGTTTTACGGTTTCGGGTTTTGCGCTGTAAGTTTTCATCAATTTCTCGCCTTCAAGGGCAGGTTGATTCGAAAAGAGGGCGGCATTCTATAGGAAGGATTTGTCATTAGCAAGCAATATTCTTGTAAGATTTAGAATATTGCTTGCAGCATTTTCAGTGCCCGCCAAACCGCTTAAATCGGCCGCTCAGCACGCTCTGAAATCCACTTAATAGTGCTCTGGCTCGCGAAATTTAACCAGACCATAAATCAGTGTCAGTAATGTCACCATAATATCCAGCAGAATCGCCAATGCCATCATCGTTGATGTGCTTTCATTCTGCCCATAACCAACCACTTGGCCGATGTAAAAACCGGCCGCGCTGACGATAAAGCCGATCAGGATACAAGCAACCA
Source organism: Saccharospirillaceae bacterium (assembly GCA_022448365.1). Taxonomy (NCBI): domain Bacteria; kingdom Pseudomonadati; phylum Pseudomonadota; class Gammaproteobacteria; order Oceanospirillales; family Saccharospirillaceae; species Saccharospirillaceae bacterium. The sequence continues at coordinate 1,629,486 of JAKVCS010000003.1, forward strand.
GAAAGTAACCCTTACCATCATCAAGTGTCAGCCTTTCGTCCAACACCTTTTGCTGCAGCAAATAATACGCGGCAAAACAGATGGCCCCCGCAGCCCCCATACTCACCAAGAAAAATGCAATCATAACCTTTGATCCGATAATTATTTTCCTAGAGCAAGCCTAGTTCAAAAGTATTCGGTCGCAAGTTAAACAACTGGGATCTTCAACAGCAGACCTAACAAGCGTCCAACATTGCTTCTCGCCGCAACAAATGGCAATCGATGGCCGTAACGCAACACCCCGTGACGACAACCTCATCTGACGCTAATTTAGCCTTATTACATTAATGCTCCCGCGTCGAGCGGAACTCAATCTCGGGCCAGCGCTCCTCTGTCAGGCTCAGATTCACCCGCGACGTAGCGATATAGGTCAGGTGGCCGCCACCGTCGATTGCCAGATTCTCTGAAGCTTTCTTGCGGAATTCTTCAAGCTTGCGCTCGTCATTGCACTGCAACCAGCGCGCGGTATTAACGTTCACCGGCTCGTAGATACATTCCACCTTATATTCATCACGCAAGCGCTGCTGTACCACATCAAACTGGAGCACACCCACCGCACCCAGAATCAGGTCGTTATTATTCAGCGGCTGGAACAGCTGGGTTGCCCCCTCTTCCGATAACTGCTGAAGACCTTTCTGCAGCTGCTTCATTTTAAGCGGGTCTTTTAAGCGCACCCGGCGGAACAGTTCTGGAGCGAAATGCGGAATACCGGTGAATTGTAATTCTTCACCCTGGGTAAAGGTATCACCAATCTGAATCGTGCCGTGGTTATGCAGACCGATAATCTCACCCGAGATCGCTTCTTCAACGTTAGAACGGTCACCAGCAAGGAACGTCACCGCATCAGCCACCTTTACGTCTTTACCAAGACGGGTATGTTTCATCTTCATACCCTTGGAATAGGTGCCCGAACAAATGCGCATAAAGGCAATGCGGTCTCGGTGTTTCGGGTCCATATTGGCCTGGATCTTAAAAATAAAGCCGGAAAACTTGCCTTCGTCCGGTTTCACCACACGCTGTTTGGTCTCACGCTCAATCGGCGCAGGTGCCCAATCGACAAAATAATCCAGCATTTCGCGGATGCCAAAGTTCGCCAGTGCCGTACCAAAAAATACCGGTGTCATTTCACCATTCAGGTATTGCTCTAAATCGAATTCATAGCTGGCACCACGTACCAGTTCTACTTCGTCGATCAGTTCATCCACCAGCTCATCACCGAGTTCAGCACGAGCTTCGGCAGAATCGATACCTTTAATCTGCACGTCATCCGGTACCACAGACGCCTGCCCCGGCTGGAACAGGTGTACGGCATCGGTATACAAGTTGTAAACGCCACGGAACGCTTTACCCATACCAATCGGCCAGGTTACCGGGGCACACTTGATTTTCAGAACAGTTTCGATCTCATCCAGCACCTCGATGTGATCACGGACCTCGCGGTCCATCTTATTGATAAAGGTAAAGATCGGGGTATCACGCAGGCGACACACATCCATCAGTTTAATGGTTCGGTCTTCTACACCTTTAGCGCCGTCAATCACCATCAATACCGAATCCACTGCCGTCAGCGTTCGGTAGGTATCTTCCGAGAAGTCTTCGTGTCCTGGGGTATCAAGCAGGTTAACCATGCGCTGTTTATAGGGGAACTGCATGACCGAGGTAGTAATGGAGATACCACGATCCTGCTCCATCTGCATCCAGTCAGAAGTGGCCATACGACCGGTCTTTTTGCCCTTTACCGTGCCCGCCAGCTGAATCGCATTACCCAATAGCAGCAGCTTTTCAGTGATGGTGGTCTTACCCGCATCCGGGTGGGAAATAATACCAAAGGTACGACGTTGACCGACTTCGGTCTGAAAGGCACTGCTCATGACGGAATCCTGACTGGGCTGGCGTTAGCACTGAAAGTGGAAATACGAAAAGCGCGGATTATAGCGAGATTGCCGCCCGGTGTCAGAGCTTCAGCGGTGAAAGACCGCCTGCCACTCATTCCCGACCGATTTCTACATCAATTGGGCAATCGTTGATGGAACAATTCGTCCCACAATTATTCATTAAGGCGGCTTGTGGATTTCTGTCTAACCAATAAGAATACCGTTCGAACATTATTCGAATGAAACTTTCACTCACTCAGCAGGTCTACTCATGAGTCCAGCCCCCAGATTTTCTGTCGAACAACAGCTAGCAATGGTGAAAGATGCAGCAGTTCACTGCATCGAAGAAACCAGCCTGCTGTCGTTCACAATGGCTTCAGTTGCCAAGCAGGCCGGCTTATCCATGGGGTCTGTGTATAAGCAGGTGCAAAGTAAGGAAGATCTGTTAATCGCACTGGCAGTGGATATGTTTGAGCATGAGCACGAGACTTTTAAAAAAATCATGGCACTGCCACTGACCACGCCAGAAATTCTGATTGCTTTTAACCTGATAGATTTCCACAAGACCTGGTTTTACAGCTTCTCAGACGAACTCAACACGCTGGTCGGTAGCGACTCCATTATTAAACGAGCCTCCCCCGTTTGGCTCCGTCGCATGATTGATGCTGCTAATGCGATTGGTCTGGAATTCACCCATCTTATTGGCAGTGCCGTGGAGAATGGTGAAGTGGATCGCGAGGGGCGTGACCCCAGCGAACTGGTGAAGGAGATTGAAGTCGGCAGCTGGGCGCTATGCCATGGTTATATGCAAGCCGTATTGCGTCACCATACCCGCAACGCCCTCGGTGCAGAGGCTGCACTGCCGTTTCCACTGACAACTGATGACAGTCTGATACGCAATACTCAGCGGTTGCTGAACACCTATACCTGGCAACAGCCTTTAACAAATGACGGTATACAAAAGGTCGCGCAACAACTAACCGACATTGGCTATCGCTAATCCATTTCAAAAATTTCAGGAGGTACAACCTATGACAATCCGACGCTGGTCCATCGCCGTGTCCGCCTGTGTGTTATTAACCGGAGCGCTGGCAACGTATAAAACGCTGGAAATTAAGGCCGCTATCGCTCAGGGCGAAGCCTTTCCGGAACATTCTGAAACCGTCAACAGCGCTCAGACCAAGGCCGTGGTTTATCAACCAACGCGCGAGGTATTGGCCACATTAATCGCTCCGCAGCGTCTAGAATTACGCAATGAATTACCGGGAAAGATCACCCGGATTAATTTTGCGTCGGGAGAACAGGTCGAAAAAGATCAGTTGTTACTGGAACTGGATATCGCCAATGAAAAAGCACAGCTGGCCGCTGCTAAAGCACGCTTTAAGCTGGCACAAAGCAGCTGGAAACGTAGCCAGAAATTGCGCAACGATAACAGCATCAGTGAAGAAGCTTACGATAAAGCCCAGGCAGACTATTTAACCACTCAGGCAGATATCGCCAACCTTCAGGCCACCATCGATAAGAAACAACTTCGCGCACCATTTTCTGGCCGCGCCGGTATTCATAATCTCGAAGTAGGTCAGTACCTGCAGAACAACAGCCTTGTTACCAATTTAATTGGTATTCCAGGTTACCTGTGGCTCGACTTTCATTTGCCACAAGGCACGCCTGCCATCGCTGTTGGTCAGAGCATCCATTTTAATGAACAGCAGCAAGCTGAAGTCATTGCTCGTGAGGCGGAGGTTTCAACCACTACCCGCCAGTTGAAGTACCGTGCCAAATTGCCCGTCAGCGAAAACAGTGCATTGCAACCGAACAGTGTGATTAATATTCAGGTACCGGATGGTAATGCCGTTCAAGCCGTTCAAGTCGTTGATACAGCGGTGGGCCACGACCGCTTTGGCGCGTATGTCTATAAACTGAACCCGGATGGCGATGCTTTCCGCGCTGAACGTGTTGCCGTCACAATGCTCAGTAAAGATAACGGTCGTGTCATTCTCACTAACGGTATTACTGCTGGAGAGAAGATTGCCAGCCTCGGTACTTTCAAGCTGTACCCGGGGTTAAAAGTATACGTCGCACAAACAGATCCCATTGAAGCAACGCCTGTTGCCAGCAGTGAGGAATAAGCGATGAGCCACAAAGCAAACAGTATGGATATTTTTGTGCAACGTCCGGTGTTGGCTCTGGTGTTATCAGCAGTGATTATTCTCGCTGGTATCGGCGCTACCCGCTCGATTCCGATTTTACAGTTTCCGCAAATGGAAAGTGCGTCGCTACAAGTCAGTACAGCGTATGTGGGGGCATCTGCCGATGTCGTACAGGGCTTTGTTACCGAGCCGATTGAGCGCGTGATGTCGACCATTCCCGGCGTCGATTACGTTGACTCCCGAACCATGGCGGGTCTGAGCACTGTGACCGCATGGTTGAAATTAAATGAAAACAGCACCGATGCGCTGGCAGAGGCCACCGCACGTCTGAGCCAGATCCGTTTCGAATTGCCAGCAGGCGCTGAGAACCCAGCGGTATCGGTTACCCGTGCCGATTCTCAAAATGCGTTGTTTTATCTGGATGTCTTCAGCGAACAAATGAGTCGCGCGCAGGTATCGGATTACCTCAACCGCAATGTGAACCCCGTTTTATCATCGATTGATGGCGTGCAAAGAGTGGCCCTGGAAGGTGGACGTAATCCCGCCATGCGGGTGTGGATTGATCCGATGAAACTGGCCAGCTTTGACTTGGGCGCAAGTGACGTCATGGCCGCATTACAGGCCAATAATATTATCGCCACTGTCGGTAACAGCGAGAATTCACGCCAGCGTATTAACCTGTTGGCCAACACCACATTACGCAGTGTCGATGACTTCGAGAATATCGTGATTAATCGCAAAGACGGTACTTTATTACGCCTAAAGGATATCGCACAGGTTGAGATGGGCGAAGAGGAAGGCGAAGTCGATGCACGCTATACCAAACGCAGCACTACCTTTATTTCAGTATGGCCAATGCCGGGCGCGAATGAAATTGAAGTGGGCGATGCGGTGTATGCCGTTCTGGAGAAAATCAACCCAACATTACCCGCCGACATGCGCATAGACCATGGTTACGACGGCACCATTTATATGCGCAACTCATTAAAAGAAATCTTCACGACTCTGGCTGAAACCGTGGTTCTGGTTGGCATTGTGGTTATTGCGTTGATGGGCTCTTTTCGCACAGCACTGGTACCACTGGTGACGATACCGATTTCCATTTTAGGAGCCATCGCTGCTATGTCGCTGCTGGGATTCTCATTAAATCTGTTAACGGTGCTGGCGATCGTGTTATCGGTTGGTTTAGTGGTCGACGATGCCATTGTGGTGGTTGAGAACGTTGCCCGTTATATGCGTCAGGGGATGTCGCGTACCCAGGCCGCTTTAATCAGCTCGCGCCAATTGTTGGTTCCGATTATTGCGATGACCTTAACACTGGCAGCGGTGTATGCACCGATCGGGTTTCTATCCGGTTTAACCGGTTTATTATTCCGAGAGTTTGCCTTCACCCTCGCCGTTGCCGTTTTAATTTCCGGCATCGTTGCCATTACTCTCTCGCCTATCATGAGTGCCTATGTTTCCCCCGAGGGTGGAAAAGAAGGTCGCTTAACCGTATGGGTTAACCAGCGCTTTGAGCAGTTACAGAATCTTTATCTCACGTTCCTTAATGGTGTTTTTGCCTGGCGTCCTCAGGTGATTTTTGCTGCCATTTTTATTGCTCTGCTATCAGTCCCTTTTTATCTTTTATCACAAAAAGAGCTGGCGCCGGTTGAAGACCAAAGCAGCATTTTGGTCGTTCTGGAATCATCACCAGAGTCGTCTATCGAATACACCGTGAATGAAATGAATCATGTGGTTGATCAGCTGATGTCTCTGGAAAGCGCACAGGGCGTATGGCAGATATTGCGTGCCGCAGGTGGCTTTTCTGGCGTGAATCTGGGAGAAACGAATGAACGCGAGCAAAGCGTTCAGGAAGTTCTGCCACAACTGTTTGGTGAATTATCCGGTATTGCAGGCGTGCGTGCTCTGCCTATCCTGCCATCAGCCCTGCCAACCGCAGGTCAGTTTGATGTTGAATTAGTGGTTCAGGGACCCGATGATTACGCCACCATGCGCAATTATGTCGATCAGCTATTAGCGGCTGGTTTTGCCAGTGGTAAATTTTTATTTGTCGACAGCGATTTAAAAGTTGACCTGCCACAAGTAAAGTTAAAACTCGATCGTGAACGTATAGCTGACCTTGGTATGAATATTAATACCGTCAGCCAGCAGCTATCCGCATTGATGTCGGGTAACTTTGTTAATCGTTTCGATGCGGATGGTAAAGCCTACCAAGTTATCCCACGCGTGAAAAATAACGCCCGAAATAATGCCGAACAAATATTAAATCTGCGTATACGCACACCGTCCGGTGATTTGTTACCGCTATCGGCGATGGCGACACTGGAACAGGAGATCGCTCCTCGTGCGCTGGGTAAATTCAACCAACAGAAATCTTTCCGCATTATGGGTGGTGTTATTCCAGGCTTTACCAAAGAACAGGGTTTAGCGACGCTGGAACAAGCGGCAGCTGAGATTCTGCCGCAAACCTACAGCATTGATTATGCTGGTGAATCACGTCAGTTACGCCAGGAAGGGAATACATTGATTGGTGTATTACTGGTTGCGCTGGTCGTCGTTTACCTGGTTTTGACCGTACAATTTAACAGTTTTCGTGATCCGTTAGTGGTATTGCTGGGTAGCGTCCCCCTGGCCCTCGCGGGGGCACTGATGTTGCCATTTATCAGCTTGACCAGTGTGAACATCTATTCACAGATTGGACTGATTACGTTGGTCGGTTTAATCGCTAAAAATGGCATCTTAATTGTTGAATTCGCAAACCATTTGCAGGAACAGGGACTGGATAAACTGAATGCCGCGAAGCAGGCTGCGATCACCCGTTTGCGTCCGGTACTTATGACCACTGCCGCCACTGTACTGGGTCATTTTCCGCTGGTATTGGTTACCGGCCCCGGTGCAGAAGCACGTAACAGCATCGGAATTATCCTGGTTGGCGGTATGATTATTGGCACTCTGTTTACTCTGGTGGTTTTACCGGTGATTTATCAGATGCTGGCGGAAGATCGCCATGGCCATAAACATGAAGAGGAACAGTGTGAAATCGAAGGCACATTTGTAACCCACACCTAACAGGTTAGCTGGCAAATCACCGCATATGAGAGAGTGTTTTGCAAACACCGAAAAAATAAAAACGGCTGCAAGTTGCAGCCGTTTTGTTGTCTGAACCAGACATAACGTACAAAAAATTAACGCAACAACCCGGTAAATGATCAGCAGGCTCGTTATACTGGCGTCATGAATCATGATCTCAACCTTGTATTAAAGCGTCTGGCCTTATTACGCTTATCGATCGCGTCGATCTGGCTGATGTTTCTGGGCTATTTACACGTTGGCGGGTTTACCCAGCTGCAACCAGCCTGGGCACTGTTGGCGACTTATATGCCTTTACTGCTGATCAGTGTCTGGCAGAGCCAGAAACAGAACATTAAAGAGTGGCATTTATTCTGTCACCTCGCATTTGAAGCACAATTGCTGGCGGGCTTATTGTTTTTTACCGGCGGTGCAACCAATCCGTTTATCTCGTATTTTCTTGTACTGCTGGTCTTTTCCGCGTATAGCCTGAGCGGCACACTGGCATTCTGGATTACGGTTCTGTGTATTGTCGACTACAGCGTGCTGAGTCAATGGTATCAGCCGTTACTGCTGGCAACACATCAGCACGATATGACCAGCAGGTCTTTATTCAGCTGGCATCTGGCTGGTATGTGGCTGACCTTTGTGATCAGCGCACTGATTGTGACCATCTTTATTCCCATGTTATTAAAAGCGCGTCAGAGCCAGCAGCATGAGATTCAGCAGCTGAGAGAACAACAGCTAAAGAACGAACAGCTAATTGGTATCGCCACACTTGCCGCAGGCACTGCTCACGAAATGGGCACACCACTGATGACCATGAGTATGATTCTGGATGACGCCGACCAACAACCATTATTAGCAGAAGATCTGGAAATCCTGCACGAACAAGTGGCTACCTGTCGCCAGTCTCTGCAAAAACTTGCGAATGCTGGCCGCAGTGTTCATGAAACCGGAGATCAGGAAGCGCATGCGTGGTTGAGTAATCTGCTGCATCGCTGGCGCCTGAGTCACCCGAATGCGGTATGGCGGGACAATGGCATCAGCACCGTTGCGTTGTTACCAAATTCGCCCTTACTGGATCAGGCATTATTAAACCTGCTGGATAACGCCGCTGAGGCCGGTCGACAACCGATTGTATTAACCACAAAAATCATTGACCATCATTGGCAGTTGTCGATCCTGCAGCCAGATGCGGTCGCTGCAGATCAGCTCAATCAACAACGTTTATTCTACAGTCAGAAAGAGGACGGTATGGGAATTGGCCTATACCTCAGCAATGCCAGTGTCGAACAGTTCGGCGGCTCAATTCATTTATCAGAAGCCACGAATGGCGGCAGCTTATGTCAACTCCGTCTTCCGCTGGTGGTAAAAAAAACAAAAGCAGCTCATGACCAATAAACGTATTTTAGTCATCGATGACGACTTACACTTTGCCAAGGTACTATGCCGTAGCCTGGAACGTCATGGCTACACCAGCTGGCTTGCCGAAAATGCAGAACAAGCACTGCTAATGGCCAATGACCATCAACCAGACTGGATCACACTGGACCTGCGCCTTGAACAGGATTCTGGCCTGCAACTGATTCAACCACTCAAACAGCGGCTCCCTGATGTCCGTATTGTGATGCTCACTGGCTACGCCAGCATTCCCACAGCAGTCGAAGCAGTAAAGCTGGGCGCTCACAATTACCTGCATAAACCGGCTACTCTGCAAGAGTTGATGAATGCTTTTTCAGACAACCCGCAAACACAGGAGGTCGAACAAACTCCTGAAGTGATGTCGGTTGATCGCATGGAATGGGAACATATTCAAAGAGTGCTGAATGAGAATAACGGCAACATCTCCGCTACCGCCAGAGCCCTTAATATGCATCGCCGCACATTACAAAGAAAGCTTCAGAAATACGCCCCCCGATAAATAATAACGGCAAAGCCGACGATGTTATTAAGCCAGAACACATTCAGTACAGTATGAAAAACGCACGCATACGCCAGTATGCACGTTCATCAACTGGAACGTTCAACAACTGGAACGTTCAACAACCGTCTCAGCATTATTAGCATCAGCGAAAATAAGAATCTTCATCGAAAGTACTTAGCCAGCGATTATGGAATGCCACCATACCGGCGATAAACATGCCGTTGACCACACCTTCAGGAAACATCATCATCGGTAAATATCGTAAATAGTCACGCCAGATGGTGTCCCAGCTATGAATATCCAGGCCCCACATCAGGCCACTGCGTAACACGTCAGAAAAGGCATGGGTAAATCCGGCGTTGAAAAAACCCGCCACCAGAATATAGACAAATGGGTTATGCACCATGCGCCTGTACACGACCAGATAAAATGCGTAACTGAATAAAATCGGAAGGACACTGAAAAACAGATATTGAAAACCAAACTCGAGCCATTCGAGCTTACCGGTTAGCAACATGATTAACTGCACAAAAGCAGCTGCAATCAGCGCTAATGGCCATCCCATCAACAACATGATGCCTGTGTATCCCAGAATGTGAAAATGCATACCGGGAAGAATACCGGCTCGCATCTGCCAGAACACGGCCAGCACCACCACACTGCCCCAGAAGAAGTGCTGTGTACCACGATACTCTTTTAGCGCATCCCAACTTACGGCGCGTGCGGCAAACGCCATTACCAACAAACTGACAACGGCCGTTGTCAACAACAGACTGTAAGGTATAAAACGAACAACAGAATCAAAACTGGATTCGGCCATCTGAATACATCTCTGTTCAGGTCAGAGTGAAAAAGTCATAGCGGTAAGCCAAGTAGCAGGGCGTCTTCGCGCCCAGAGCTTTTGCCGCTTTCATCAAATACAGGGTAGTAGTTGGTGCGCCGGCCTAACTCGCAAAAGCCGGCTTTTTCGTATAACGCAATTCCCACGTGATTACTTTCCCGAACCTCAAGAAATATCTGCTCAGCCTGATGGCGCTGTGCCTGCGCGATCACCTGATTGAGCATCTTACTGCCCAAACCCCGGCCCTGCATGTCAGGGTGCACAGCAATCGTCAGTAACTCGGCTTCACCGGCTATGGCAGAAACCACAGAGTGTGCCTGAATAACGCCAGCCTCCTCACACACCCAACAGGTGTCGGGTTTTTCCAGATAGCGTTGCATAATACTGGCTGCCCAGGGATGGGAATGCGCAGCTTGTTCGACCCGCATAATGGCATCCAGATCTGACCGAAGTGCCGGACGAATCACAGCTGACCATCCTGAGCCAGAAGAACTTGCCACAAGCGGCGTTTCTCTGATGCAGACTGCATAACCGACTGAGTATCGGCAGCGACAAACGACAATTGAGCTCCGCACTGAGGCAACCACTCCTGTGCGGCGTCGCCAAAGGCAATCAGATATTGAACCCCTTGGCCGGCAAAATGTTGCCATTGGGCAGACAGTGCCTGTTGTGCCACTGCGCGCCCCTGATCCTGATGACTGGATTCAATAAATGGCCAGCGGAAACACAGAGGTGCCTGCATTATTTCAATGGGTTGCCTCATACCCATCATCACTCGATGAGCAAACCGCATCATGGAATCGAGCTGCTGAGCATCACTGCAAACCCATAAACCGCGTTGACCGATGCGCAAGAAGTGTAATTCGAACCGGGGAGGAGTCAGGTCGGTCGGCGCTGAGTTCGCCACTGGCAATTCTGTAACCACGGATTCTTCCGCCACCGGCTGAGTAGCTGGCTGCGAAGCAGCCAACTTTTCAGCGACTTTAGTGGCTGCATCACCAACCGCCAGCAACTCCGCTGCCATGACAGGCGGGATGTGATGGGATTGAGCGAATTGCTCAACTTCCGCATGAGAATGGTGGTTGGCTGCAACCGGTGGAAGCCAGCGGGGTGCCGGAGCATGAGGCAGAGGCTCACGCGGCATCCACTGAGTGATACCCATTGCCTGCAAATAATCGAGCCGAGTTTGCTCCAGCATAGAAATAAGACTTATACGCCTTCAGCTTGAGGATGCCGACGTTCGCCACCATCCAACAGATTCAACGCATGAATGTAGGCCTTAGCAGACGCAATAACGATATCGGTATCAGCACCGTTACCGTTAACAATACGCCCACCTTTTTCCAAACGAACGGTCACTTCACCCTGAGAATCGGTTCCCTCAGTGATCGCATTCACAGAATACAACAACAGATTAGCTCCGGATTGAGCAACCGCTTCAATCGCTTTGAAGGAGGCATCGACCGGACCACTGCCGTCAGACTTGTTCTTGAATTCTTCACCATTACGGCTCACTACCACTTCCGATACCGGGGTCTCGCCCGTTGCAGAGTGGCTCTCCAGTGATACCAGCTTGTAAACATCCTCAACCGCGGCCGCCTTAGCTTCCGATACTAACGCCTGTAAATCTTCGTCGAATATCTCATGCTTTTTATCGGCCAGATCTTTAAATCGGGCAAAAGCTTCATTCAGTGCAGCGTCGGTATCGAAGGTAACACCCAACTCTTCCAGACGACTGCGAAAAGCAGCACGACCCGAGTGTTTACCCATAACCATTTTGTTAGCGCCCCAGCCCACATCCTCCGCTTTCATAATTTCGTAAGTTTCACGGTGTTTCAGCACGCCATCCTGATGAATACCGGACTCATGAGCAAAGGCATTAGCGCCAACAATTGCTTTGTTCGGCTGTACCGGAAAACCGGTAATGGATGACACAAGGCGGGAAGTCGGGACAATATGAGTAGTATCAATACCCGTAGTAATATCGAACAAATCACTGCGGGTGCGGGTCGCCATTACCAACTCTTCCAAAGACGCGTTACCGGCACGCTCACCCAGACCATTAATCGTGCATTCGACCTGGCGTGCGCCGTTGGCGACCGCAGATAAAGAGTTCGCCACCGCTAAACCTAAGTCATTATGGCAATGGACAGAGAAGATCGCTTTATCAGCATTAGGGATGCGTTCAATCAGTGTTTTGATCTTTGCGCCAAACTCTTCCGGAATCGCATAACCAACGGTATCTGGAATATTAATAGTGGAAGCACCAGCATCAATGGCGGCTTCAATAATACGACTCAGAAAATCGATTTCGGAACGGCCAGCGTCTTCGCAGGAAAACTCAACGTCATCAACAAAGCCACGCGCTTTTTTCACCGCATACACCGCTTGTTCAATCACCTGATCCGGCTGCATACGCAACTTATACTTCATGTGAATAGGCGAGGTAGCGATAAAGGTATGAATACGTGCCCGCTCGGCTTCTTTCAACGCTGCCGCGGCGTGTTCCAGGTCACGATCAACAGCGCGAGCCAGCGAGCAAATAGTACTCTCACGAACGTTTGCAGCCACCGCCTGAATGGCTTCAAAGTCTCCGGGGCTGGCAGCGGCAAAACCGGCTTCGATAACATCAACACGCATTTTTTCCAGTGCTTTGCCGATGCGAATCTTTTCATCTTTGGTCATCGACGCGCCCGGGCTCTGCTCACCATCTCGCATCGTGGTATCAAAAATGACCAACCGGTCTTGCTGACTCATGTGCTACTCCACTGCTACAAAATCTTAGAATAAGTATGGCGTCATTATACGCGCGATACCGTGATTCTGCAGCAGCAAGGAGCGGATTAAGAGAGGTTTATCGGATCGGTGTGGCCGTCAGGTTGGTGGTCATATTCAGGTTCTGCATCACTACACCAGAAAACACGGTTTGTGGCGCAGTAACATCAGGATGTTTTAATTGAACCTGATCGATCTGAAAATCTTTAAAAGAAACATTACCCTGAACCGCAAACCCCAGCGGCCGGAGATTCTTCTGGGCATTGCTTGGACTGGCCACATAGGTATAAGTGGTTCGACTGCTGTCATCATAGATCAGCTCGTCACCCTGATTACCATTCACACCATTATCATCAGTGCCGGAAAACTTCTTTGCGACCTTAGTTTCGAATACGTCGATGTTCAGATTCGCCTGAAAGCCGTAATTGTTGCTATCTGTTGGCCCCAGACCATCATTGGTGCTGTAAGAATCGAGAATAATCTGTGTACCCGAACCATTAACCGGATCACCGTTTGCGTCTGTCGAACGGTTGTTCTCCCAAGTCAGACGGTTTCGTGCGATTGTACCATCGCTGGTAAGTCCTTCCGGCGCAAAAGCCGCCTTAAGGGCAACAGTAAGACCTTCATTCCCACGATCCTCCCAACGGCCACCGGCAGCGCCACAGGCGGATGCATTAGACGCATTAGCGCCGACACACACGGTACCAGCACCACCCGGATTGATGGTAAGCGAGGAACCTTTTTCAAAACGTTCGAGAACGATACGTCCGAGACTGCGGCCACTGGTTTTATCACCCCAACGCATATTGGCGATATCCATGGTACTCCACTGCTCACCGCGATTAATACTTAAACCAGAAGGGCTGACGTCAATCTGAAACTCTCTAAGATGGATGTCATAATTTACACCGGTTGCCCATACACCCTGTCCATTCTCATCAATCGATAAACCGATATTGGTATCACTGAACAGATAATCACCGTCTATCTGTATACCGCCACCGCTCTCGCCGCCGGCCGTAACCAGAGTGTAACCATCCAGATTGAAATCCATCGCCTGGAAAACCTCAAGCGACAATAACAATTCCGCACCACCTTGAATCGGCGCAGTCTTGTTACCCACTCTCAGACCATCAATACTGTAGCTTCCCTGAAAACGATTCATCCCGAACGCAATGGCTGTTTTCGTTGCCGTCGAAGCGTTATTATCATGATCAAACTGACGCATATCTAACGTCAGATCTCCGCGACCAAAACTCTCAATGCCACTGACAACCACGATGCGGCCATTATCAATGTAAGCCGCCTCAGCATTAGCCAAACTCCACTCAACAGAAGCTGACAAGCCATCACTGCCAGCACCCAGGCCGGAATAAAAGCTCTGCGAATAGCTGCGTATGGCAACGGGTAGGCTGTTAAAAACCGGCTGGCGAATACCTGGATATAACTTCCAGCGATTGCTGTATCCATTGGCATCAGCAAGGCGAAAATCCAGCTGAATGGCACCAACCGGATTCACAACATCACCGATTAGGATGCGATCTGCATTAAAAGATCCACTTAACTCGTCAAAGCCCACTAGCAGGTGATCAGACATCACATCAAAAGTCAGATTATCGACATTCAGCGAGCCGTTAAAATCTCCCATAAACAGATCATTGCCGTCATCGGTGAAACGAACAAAGTTGGTTGGGTCTTCAAGAATATTAATGGACGCATTCAGGCTAATACCCTCTCCGCCATTACCATCACTATCGATACGACCACCGGCAAATAGCTGCGCATTTCCGGATAATGCCAGTTCACCCGCCAGTGTGCCGAGAGATACCCCACCTAACTTCATACCGCCAGTTGAGAACGAATAGCTGAATTCATCGAGATCAAAATTCAGTCCGGTCCGGCCAGCGTCTGTAGCTTCGCCAATGCCTAAACGGGTTATATTGGCGTTATAACCAATATCATCGAAACTCAACGCACTGCCATTGGTTGTCCATACCAGCTCCGCATCATTAATAGCGGTTTGGAATGAACCTTCGAGATAATTCCCTGAATCACTGCCACCCAGGCGCAATAAGCTACTGCCGCTGTAGTCCAATCGGAACTGACCCGCACTGGCTGTCGAATTATTAATATGCAGGCCGCCAATGGTGAGCCGCGTAGGGCTGACCTCAGTCGCAATTTGCAGAGTTCCGTCGGCCTGAACGTCAATAACTTGCGTGCTCAAAGAACCCTGGGTGATGTCGCTGGGCAAACCACTTTTAATGTCGCGTACCTGGAGGCTGTTACCGTCTTCGGTATAACTGACTTCACCAATTTCAAAAGCACTGGTGGTTTCCAGTGTCACGCCTGCCTGACCGCTGATAGATTCCATCTCGGTATCACTGATAGGAACCAAACCGGCGTGTGAGAAGGATGAAACAAATGTAAGTATTATTATTTTTTTCATTACGGATTACCGGTCGGGAATATCAGTAAATTACCCTGCAAATTTGCCTGACCATTAGTTTCGACTGTCAGAATATCGGTTTGCCGAAATCCGCTATCGGTTGGTCGCGGAGTGTTACTGTTAGCAATCGTAAAAGATGTATCTTCAAAATCGAGTGTATTCGGTAAGCCAATTTCAAATACATCACCGTTGAAAGTAGCGCCATCGCCGTTGAAGCCACTGTCGATTTTTCGGGTCCTTAACGTCAGCCCCTCAAACGAGAATCGTCCTTTGATGTTGTCAAGTACAAACCATCCACGGCCTGTTCCTGTATTCAAAGCGATACGCGCCCCGCATCGCTTGTCGGTAGAGGAGGAACAGTTCGTTTGCCAACTGTAACCATTAGCGGATGGGCCATCCGCATTTAACGGTCCCCCGTTTTCATTAATGGTTAAATCACCGGAAAGATACACCCCGCCTTGCCCAGTGACCTGCCCCATATCTTCTGCCGTCATTGGTTCCAGCGAGTAAGCAGCGCTACAAAATCCGCCTAAAAATAGAATGAGCAATTTTTTCATTATAAATCCCTGCTCCGGGCACGCAGATACTGAATCTGCAGGTTTGAAATCGTCGCACTGCCAAAGTCAGAGTTACCAACCGACACGTTTTCGATGTGAATATCTGTTCGAGGGCCATTATTGTAAAAATTGCTGTAGTAGTTACGTCCTGCCTGATCGGCACAACCGCCGGTAGAATTTACAGATCCGCAACGCCCAGCAATACTACCCACTTCAACTGTAAAGTTTCCGGTGGAATCTACTTCAAAGGTGACTGGCTGATCTTCTCCCCACCCAAGTTCACTCTCGACAACGAAATTACTAAAGGTCACATCCTGACCACAGTTGTTGCCATTTGCATCGCAAGCATAGAAAGTCAGCGATTCCGCAAATGCATTGATCACAATATTACCAACCATGTCATTATTGTTACCCCACAAGCGGATGGAGCTACCATCAAGGGTAAATCCTGTTGCGTGAGCTTCGAGGGACTGAGATCTGGCACTATCCACTTCAAGATCAAAACGAATACCGAAATCAGCTTTCTCTGATGCCCTGCTGGTTAGTACCGAGGTGTCGATACCTGTTACCCGATCAACCCTTGACCCAGTGGATTGAGGCCTTCCCGGATACCTGGGCTCAGAGCGATTTTCAGACGCAGTGGCAAGCAAACTTTTGCTGCCCGAGGTGGAGCCCGTCATACGCTCTGGTGCAAGAAATTCAAATACAGCTTTATCCGGTATGCCGATATCGTCACCGTCAACCAATTCCAGGTTGTAGGGGTAAAGTAATCGGCCGATATTCACCGGGTTTCCGATGACATTGGAGCCACGATTACTCCCGGAACCAGCCACGTAGAACTGCGAGACACTCAGTACCACGTCTTTGTTATTGCTATCCGTAATGCCACTGATATCCAGCCGATTGCCGTTAGCGACATCTGTCCCGGCCTCGAAAGCGAAATCCTCAAGTATAAAGCCGATCCCTTCTCCATCGACGGCGCCCAGCTGATCATCATCCAGACTTACCAACTCGGCGTGAATTGAAAAGGACAGAAACGAGGCGAAAAAAAGTGCGGTATTTTTTTTAGTCATAGTACGGATCCAGCAATTTAGTGCGGACACGCTCAATACCATTCAGTGACTGTTCAAAGTCCACTGTAATGCCGCCATTTGGGATATTCATAAAAGCACCAAAAGGTGTGCTGGTGCCAGAGCCATTGTCGTACCAGGTCACCTCTTTCGTTTGAAACGACAAAAACAGCCCACTGGCTGGGGAACCCGGCTGACCGATATCCAGAGAACGGAAATTTCCGAGAGAGAAACAGGTGGAGAGCGATAATACCTGACAGTTGTTCGACGCAAAGAGACTAAGTAAGAAATCAGATAGCCCGCCGAGGTTACAACCAGATACACACCCCAGTGTATTTCCATTTGCAATACCAACCTGCTTGGAGCGTATTTGATCCGGATTACCAGAAGAGTTAACGAGCACAGCATCAGCTTGAAGGCGAGTTCCATCATCGACACCAGCAACACTCAGTAAGAAGCGTTCAAAACCGCTTGCTGCAGCCCGGATAGGTGCTGCAGAACCTATCACGTTAACATCAATATTACCGGTCAGATATTCAATGTTTCCACTAAGCTTACCTAATGCCTCACCGAACCCCAGGCGTATGCCAACTAATTCTTCTTTACCAGCGACATCTTCGAACGCCAGTTCGAAAAAAGGATCTTTTATATTGAAGGGATCTATTGTTCCGTCGCTACCGACGCTTCCAAGCGCAAAATCATTGATCCGAATATCGCTGCTTCCGGCTTCTTCACCACTTCGCTCATAACGGCCAAGTTCAACAAGGTCGGCGTTGAGTGAGACATCAACATCCATACCAAAAGTGAACTTGGTATAATCTGTGGACCCTTGAGATGAACGATCAATCTGTAAGAATGCCTGACCGGTTGTTTCCGATAACTGCCCATCTGACATTGGCTCCATCGCCGCATTGACAAAAGCAGGCAGCAGCGAAGCAAGCAGGTAGCAAATTACAATTCTGTAGCTCAACGCGTAACCTCGTGAGAATTTTGGTATCACTAATGGGGTCAGTTGAGTCTAGCGCTGAACCGGAGGGGATATAGTGACATCCTGTTTTTATTATTAATCTTCAGTTACAACAGGATATGAATTGAAGCCAGCTCTTCAACAATTATTAGAGGTACGATAGTACTCTTTACAATAAAGTCAGAAATATTTTATAAAAACCCTATAAAAATAGGATTTTTTACAACCCGATGGGCCAATTAAAGTTTATTTTTGGGACTTTAGTTTTGTTTATGTTTTTTTCATCTAATTACACAAACGAACAATTTATAAAATTATTTTCTTACCGCGAGAGCTACATTTCGAACAATAAACCCAACTCGAAGACGTCATACATCGCTTTCATGCCTGAATGCTGCAGTCATGCAACAGACGGTTGTCCCGAGTACACACGGTTGATGAAGACGGTATAAAAGTTAGATGCCAGAAATTTCTTACAGGCAAAGAAAAACCCCGATCGCGTAAGCGATCGGGGTTTTGGGATAAGAGCTTGACGATGACCTACTCTCACATGGGGAAGCCCCACACTACCATCGGCGATGCTGCGTTTCACTTCTGAGTTCGGAATGGATTCAGGTGGTTCCACAGCTCTATTGTCGTCAAGCAAACTTGTATGCATTGTGTCGTCTTACGATGTCTGCGACTACGCTGCAAATAAGGTTGGATACATGAGTTTTTTTAAGTTGTTCACTTAAAAAGAGATTCTCTAACGAACCGGCGGCAGCCGATTGTTTGTTACTCTGTTTTATTCAGAGTTGCTTGATCACCCAATCAAGTTTGGGTGTTATATGGTCAAGCCTCACGGGCAATTAGTACAAGTTAGCTCAACGCCTC